>CAZXJC010000700.1:0-4213 GCA_964640885.1 uncultured Pirellulaceae bacterium
GCCTTATCAAGGACTGGCCAGGACCTTCTTTAAGAACTTTGTCACCGCTGGGGCCAACTGCGGATCGAGCGGCAGTTTTGCATTCCCATAGGACGGCAACTGTTCCGCCTCGGTGGCAATGTGGCGCAGCACGTGGTTCATGTTCTCAACCAGTACCAGTTCCGCCGCAGGCTGCGCTTTTTTGAGTGCTTCGGCATCCTCCACCATGACTTGGATGTCGCGTGTACCCTGGACGATCAAAATCGGAATCCCTAATGCAGTAATCACCTTCACCGGGTCATGTTGCATCCAGGAGATTAGGAAACCTTGAATCGACGGATTAAACAAAGCCTCAAGTTCGTCCGGATAATCCTCGACCGTCTGACCGCCCGCCAGCTCTTCAATCGCCGCAAAGGCATGGTCTCGCAGCTTCGGCATATCCTTCAACTGCTCACCCAGTTGCGTAATGAGCACCTTGTCAATGGAACGGCCGGCGCCGGCAATCGAGACAATCGCATCTACGGGAACTCGTTGCGCTGCCAGCATAGCAACCAGGGATCCCTGGCTATGCCCCAGGATAGCAACACTGGAGAATCGGTTGTCCTTGCGTAACATCGTTATCCAGCCGACAGCATCGTCAACAAACACATCGAAACGGAAGGTTTCTAACGGCGCATCTCCTACCCCGCTCTTGCCACTACCCCGCTTGTCGTAACGTAAGACGGCAACGCCCTGCTCAGTTAGTCTCGCCGCCAGTTTCTTCAGGTAATCGGATTTGAGAGTTGCCTGGTTGCCATCTCGATCATTGGGTCCCGACCCGGAAATAATCAGCACCACGGGAAACGGACCATCACCCTTGGGTAGATCAATCGTGCCATAAAGGGTGGTGTCTTTTGTTTGCAGCTCCACGTCGGGCGGAGCATTCTTGTCGACGGGCGTTGGCTCCCCGGGAGCTTGCCGAAAAAAGATGCCTGCCACTTGATGCTGTTCATTATAGGAGACACGAAAAACCAGCTTCATGATTTTAAAGCTGCAAACCAGGTCAACGACCTGGTTGCCTTGAATCTCCTGCACCGTCGCTTCGTCGGCAACTCCCTGATAACCACCTGTCTGCTTCTGCAATGTTTCCCAAGTTGTTTTCAATTTATCCGCAGAAAACCCGGCGGCCACTTCAGCAGTAAAATCCTCGGCAGCCTTTTCGTGTTCGCCAGCAATGATCAAGTCCAGCAGGTCCCGCGCCGCCGATTCCGGTTTCCAAACAGGCTCCGATGATTGGTCGGGTTTGGCACTGACATCCTCCTGGTTGTCAGCTGGCTGGGACTGATCTTCCGGCTCCTGCGAAGTCGTTGTTGACGACTGATTACAACCGACGACCAGGACGATCAACAGTAGCAGAAACGTGGTAAAACGTTTCGAGACTGACATAGACTCTCTCCTCCAGGAAATGACCCTTGTGAAACGAGTGAACTGGTAAATCCGAGTATAATGCTCTACTTCTCCCACTGCGACCTTTTCACGATGGCTTAACCGGCGTCAAACCGATAAGATAGATATATCTGCTGAATACTTTCTGGGAATTATGCTTGTGAACGCGAGCTCATTAAGAATAAATCGTCGAGACTTTTTCCAGCTTGGTGGGCTGGCAATCGGTGCCATCTCTCCGCTGGGACTTTCACTCCCGGAAGTCCTGGCAGCGGAAGCCGCCAGTGGTGGCAAGAAACAGATCAACGTGATCTTCATGTTCTTGCAAGGTGGTGCCAGTCATCTCGACATGTATGACATGAAACCGAACGCCCCGGACGAAATTCGTGGCAAGTACGATCCGGCTTCGACCAACTTGGCCGGCCTGCAA
This sequence comes from uncultured Pirellulaceae bacterium, assembly GCA_964640885.1. Lineage (GTDB taxonomy): Bacteria > Planctomycetota > Planctomycetia > Pirellulales > Pirellulaceae > JAZADA01. Next base: position 1,832 of record CAZXJC010000700.1, read on the forward strand.
CTAAGTGATCAGTTACCGAAGTTGCGCGGCTGTGCCGATAAATTTTCCCTGATCCGTTCCATGCATTCCTACACGTCCAAGCATGGAGAAGGGGACGTGCACATCATGTGCGGCAGCCCGGTCGACAAGAACCTGCAGGCACCGGGTATTGGTGCCGTGCTCTCAATGCAGCAACAGCAGCAGGCTCCGGTACCACCATTTGTCCACCTCGGAGACATGAAGCATCCGGCCTACACGGCCCCCGGTTTCGGTGGCTACCTGGGACACATGTACAATCCGTTCCAAATCAAACAAGATCCCAATCAGGCGAATTTCGCTGTCAAAGAATTCGACGGCGCTGCAGGGATTGATCCGAATCGGCTCGATGGTCGCAAGCATCTGCTCCGGTCACTCGACCAGTATCAGCGGGAGCGGGAAAAACAACTGGCCTTTGCTCGCGCCCAGGACAGTTTTACCGAACAAGCCCTCACGCTCTCTACCTCGCGAAAAGCAAAAGAGGCGTTTGACCTTTCAGAAGAACCGGCCAAGCTGCGCGATGCATATGGTCGCAACCGGGTAGGGCAGGGGATGCTATTGGCCCGCCGTCTGATCGAAGCTGGCGTCCGGTTTGTCACGATCCAGGGCTACGTTGACACGGGAATTTATGCCTGGGATCACCACTGGGGTATCTTTCCTCACCTGGACATCCAGTTACCGATCTATGACAACAGTTACTCCGCCCTGTTGAACGATCTCGATGAGCGGGGATTGCTGGAAACTACGCTGGTGATTACTGCTGGTGAGTTTGGACGAACGCCAAAGATCAACACTCAAAAACGGGGCCCTGGCCGTGATCATTGGGGCCGCTGTTTTAGCCTTACGCTGGGAGGTGGCGGTGTAAAAACAGGACGTGTCATCGGTGCCAGTGACAAGGTTGGTGGCGTCCCGACAGATCGCCCCGTGGCAGTGGCTGACTTCGTAGCAACTGTCTACCATGCTCTGGGTCTTGATCCGAAGGCCGAATTCGTAGCCCAGGGTCGCCCCATGAAAATGCTTCCTGAAGGTTCTGTGGTCAAAGAATTGTTCTAGTTCTTTCCTGCACGAAAACTGACATGAGTTCAAATACAGCATTCAATCGTCGTGAGGCACTGAAGCTGGCCACGGGTGGTTACCTGGGCCTCAACCTTGGCGGCCTGCTGGGAGCTCAGTCCGCGCAGGCAGCCGTTGCAGGTGGCCTGCTAGGAGAGGCGAAAATCCGATCGTGTATCGTGCTCTTCTACTACGGCGGCCCCAGCCATCTGGATACCTTCGATATGAAGCCGGATGCCCCTCAAGAAATTCGCGGCGAATTCAAACCGATTTCCACTTCCGTACCTGGCATTCAGGTCAGCGAACACTTACCTCACACCGCCAAGGTAATGCACCATGTGGCGGTCATCCGCAGCATGCATCATACGAACCGACTGCATGACTCGGCTTCGACCGAAACGCTCACCGGTCGTCAATCACCACAAGGAGATCGAGAAGAGTTTGCACCGATCCCCCAGTTTTATCCCTGTCATGGATCGACTGTCAGCTACATGCGCCGCGATCAGCAGTTCGACGTGCCACACGCGGCGCTTCCCTGGGTGTTTCATAATGTTGTCGATACGCCTTGCCAGGGAGGCGGTTTCCTCGGTTCCGCTTACGACCCGTTTCGTATTGATGGAAACCCAGCCAAGGCTAGCTACAGCGCGGAAATGTTTGCCCGGCCATCGGACCTCTCGATCCAGCGACTGGAACAGCGCAAATCGCTGGCCCAACGACTAGCCAGTGATCCTGCCCTGGAACGATTGCCAAAATCTCAGCAGCTAAAAGCACTCTACACCAAGGCGATTGAGCTGATGCAATCGGAAGCAGTGGCCCGCGCCCTGCGGATTGAGGATGAACCGCAAAAGGTGCGGGAACGCTATGGCATGTATCCTGACAAGGCGCCTACTGGAAAACGCCGCGTGCATGGTCATCAACTGCGAGGCCAAAATGTTCTGCTGGCCCGGCGTCTGGTTGAAGCGGGGGTTCCCTTCGTCAACGTCTACGACTATCGACAACAGGGTCAGAACTGGGACTCACACAACCAGAACTTCACCGAACACAAAGATCGGCTGCTGCCTGCCGCCGACAAGGCCTACGCTGCCCTGATCGAAGATCTAGACGAACGGGGATTGCTTGAATCGACACTAGTTGTCGCCCTGGGCGAATTCGGCCGCACACCCAAGATCAACAAGAATGCGGGCCGTGACCACTGGCCGGACTGCTATAGCATCACGTTGGCCGGTGGCGGCATTCGTGGCGGTACGGTGTTTGGTGCCAGCGACCAGTTGGGAGCTTATCCAGCCCTCGAACCGGTCACTCCGGCTGACCTGG
>CAZXJC010000701.1:0-3644 GCA_964640885.1 uncultured Pirellulaceae bacterium
CACGGCTGGATAGCTAACTACGGAAAGGATAAACGCTGAAAGCATCTAAGCGTGAAGCCCGCTCCGAGATAAGGTTTCGTAAGTGTTTCGACGCGAAAGTCCCCTGGAAGACGACCAGGTTGATAGGCCAGATGTGTAAGCCCAGTAATGGGTTCAGCTAACTGGTACTAACGGACGAAAACTTGGCCACTTATATTCAATGCTCTTGCTGTGGATACGTTCAACTCACAGCCGTTGCCATTTACCAATACAACAACCATTGTGGGGCCCCTGTCGCTTGACGGCGACAGGGGTCACTTCGCGGTGATCATATCGAAAAGGTCACACCTGTATCCATCCCGAACACAGTAGTTAAGCTTTTCGAGCCGATGATAGTGCCAAAAGTGCGAAAGTAGGTTTCGCCGCGATTATTACAACAGCGCCTCCATCCTAACCAGGGTGGAGGCGTTTTTTTTGGCTCTTACCCATCGAGCGCTGGCAACGACGCCATCTTCGAGATCATCCGCTCCAACAACTCCAACGGCAAACCAACCACATTCGATGGACTCCCGCTCACAATCTCGATCCAAGGCAACCCATCCTGGTACCCAAAGGCACCCGCCTTTCCCTCCCACTGACCACTCTCCAGGTACTCTTCCAGTTGCTGGTCCGTGATCGTAGACATCTGTAGCTCCGTGCAGTCATAATCGAGCAGCTTGTGATCGTCCGGACGACGCCATAAACAAACACCCGTCCACACCCGGTGCGGTTGCCCACTGAGCCAGCGAAGCATCTCACCCGCTTCCTGCCGATCGCTGGGCTTACCCAGCACACGACCCGCACACTCAGCCAGCGTGTCACAAGAGAGAACCAACCCTTCAGCTACCCCGGGAGCGACACTGGCTCCTTTCTGCAGAGCCAGGCGAGCAACGGTCTCAGCCACCGCCTCCTCGACTCCGGGACCACCTTCAGCCTCCTCCGGTGGCGGACAGACCTCAAATTCGTAACCCGCTTCTGCTAATAGGGCGCGGCGGCGCGGCGATTGACTGGCTAGAATAATAGCTGGCTTACTCACGATAACTTCACCCCTTCAGTAAGACTCCTTCAACCGCTTCTCAATAGCACCTCAACCATGGCCAAAGCACCGTTTCCTATACTCTACGAAGATAACCATCTGCTGGTGGTCGACAAGCCACCTGGACTGGCCACCATGGGGGTAGCGGCCGGAATCCCCAGCCTCCTCAGTGAAGCCAAGGCCTACATCAAGCAAAAATACCAGAAACCAGGAAACGTCTACCTGGGAATTGTCAGCCGACTCGACGCCCCCGTCACGGGAGTCCTGGTACTAGCCCGCACCTCCAAGGCTGCCGCCCGCTTGACCGAACAGTTTCGCAACAAAGAAGTCGATAAATCTTACTGGGCACTCATCCAGCCAAAACTGGAACCGGCACAGGCAACCCTCCAGGACTGGGTCCGCAAGGATGAACGCCACCGCCGGATGCATATCGCCACTGCTGAAAATCCCGACGCCAAAGAAGCCATCCTCTCCTATCGGACTCTGCAATCCAACCGCCGCAGCACGCTGCTAGAAGTTGACCTGCAAACAGGCCGCAAGCACCAGATTCGCTTGCAATTGTCACACCAGGGACATCCGATTCTGGGTGACCGCAAGTACGGCAGCAAGGTCGCGTTCCCTGCCGGCATTGCCCTGCATGCCTACTCCTTAAGCTTTCAGCATCCGGTGCAAAAGGAGCAACTCGACTTCACGGCGCCGCTGCCAGCAGCCTGGGGCTCTTTCGGATATTAAGACCGTTATAATCGCACCTACACTCTCACCGACAAAAAATAACTGCTTGGCGCAGAACCCGACTCGACGGTAAGTTAAAAGGGAGCCTAACGGCCTTTCCCATCGAAACAAGATGGTCTCGACCTGGCACTCGCCACGGCCGAGCAAACAAGATGAACCGGAGCAATTGCATATCGTGGCCAAGACCGATCTCAACCTCTTTCGCCGCTCTGCTATTTTGAGCGGACTGGTTACGAAAGAGCAGTTCCAGCAGGCCCAGGCGGCCCTCGAACAAAAGGCCAAACTGGCGGGTGATGAACCGGCCAGTTTCGTCGAGAGGAACTTGATCAGCTACCTGGTAGAACAAGAGTTGGTCTCCCAGTACCAGGCCGACCAACTCATCACAGGTCGAAGCAATTTCAACCTGGGCAAGTACATTATTACGGACTTTATCGGCCAAGGGGGTATGGGCCAGGTCTTCAAGGCAGTTCACGAAGTGATGGGGCGTGAATCAGCAGTCAAAGTGCTCCCTCTTGCTAAGGCCGAGCAGCTTGCTGCGAAAGTCAAAGCTGGAAAACTTACCAAGGAAGCTGCCGATAAGAAATTGGCCGACGCGATTGAGAATTTCCAGCTTGAAATTCGGACCCATGCCCAACTCGATCACCCCAATCTCGTCCGCGCCTATGACGCAGGACACGATGGTAGTGTTCACTACCTGGTAACCGAGTACGTGCCGGGCACCGATCTGCGCAAACTGGTCCGGTCCCAAGGGAACCTCAGCATGGCCCAGGCGGCCAGCATCATTGTCCAGGCAGCCCGTGGGCTGGACTACGCGCACCAGCGCGGCCTGATCCATCGCGACGTCAAACCAGGCAACATCCTGGTCACCCCCGAGGGGACTGCCAAGGTTTCCGACCTGGGACTCTCTGGCTTCATCCATCGCGGGGAGGATGATCCGCGGGCAGGCAAGATCGTCGGAACGGCCGACTATCTTTCTCCCGAACAAATCAACAGCCCCAACGATGTGACAGCTAAGGCCGATATTTACTCACTCGGCTGTACCCTTTACTACGCCGTCACCGGAAAAGTCCCTTTCCCGGGAGGCAAATCACGCGACAAGGCGCACCGCCATGTCCATGAACATCCCTGGCATCCGCGACGGTTCAACGCAGCACTGAGTGAAGATTTTGTCGAAACCATTGCCGACATGATGGAGAAGACGCCCGAAACTCGTATCCAGACTGCCGATGAAGTGGCCAATCGGCTGGAACCGTGGTTGGAAGCTCTGACTACCGTTCCTTCTTACCAAATGACAAAATCACCCTGGTCCACCCCTTCCATGCCGCTGGAAAAAGAGGAACTGCACGACACCGCGCCCGGATACGATTCCGAACAGGATGAGTACCCCAGTGGAGGGCACCGATTTGCCACCGGTAGTGAATCCGGCAGCACGGGCGGACAGGAAACGGCCATAAACGGAATGGGAAGCACCATTCCACCACCCCTGATGCTCGCTCATTCCGACACTGATACTACCTCCGGACGCTGGACCATTCTTACTGCCGCCATCCTGATTGCCCTCGGCGTGGGCCTGGTGATCGGGTTTACGCTCGGCAGCAGCATGTAACCCCGGCTCACCACTTGACCTACCCCTGGAATCTTACTCGCTCTGCTCCAGGTCCTCTTGGACGCGCTGCTCGAGCCGGCTGGCCTCTTCATTCGCCGCCGCATCATCAGTCTCGGGTCCGAGCAGTTCGGGATCCTCAGACATCGCCTCCAAATCGCTCTTGGCCTCGTCCACCTGGCGTGGGTTTACCAACACTAGCAAGAACAGGGGCAACAAGGCCATGGAGGCAGCTACGTAGAAAGACTGGTAGTA
>CAZXJC010000702.1:0-4441 GCA_964640885.1 uncultured Pirellulaceae bacterium
GGTGCCCAAGGTCGTGGTCAACAAGGTCGCGGTCAACAAGGTCGCGGTTTTGGCGGCACTCGTGGTGGTGGCGGTACTACCTTGTTAGGGGTGTGCCAAAATGCATCCGTGCAAAAAGAAATTGATTTGGTTGATGAGCAAAAAGCTGATTTGACCAAGTTGCGAACCAGCCAAGAAGAAGCTCGGCGCAGTCGTGCCAGTAATCGGACCGGTGGTCGGACCAGTAGCTTTGATAGAGAAGCTTACGAGAAGGCGAGCGAAGAAGAACGCAGAAAGATGATTGAAGAGGCTCGTGCCGCCCGCAACTCCCCAGAGGCAGTTAAGAAGCGTGAAGCGGAAGCAGCTACGCGAGCTAAGGAATCTGCTGAACGACAAAAGAAAGAAGATGCGAAAGTCGCTGAAATCCTCTTGCCTCCGCAACTTGCCAGGGTTAAGGAAATTCGTGTTCAGTTGATGGGCTTGCGTGCTTTGAGCGATACGGAAGTGATTGCTAAATTGTCGATCACGACGGCGCAGCAGAAACAGATCAAGGAAATTCCTGAAAAAGCACGAGAAGCCTCGAGTAAAACCAGAGAGGAAGCGATGGCGAAGTTGCGAGAAGCACCCCGGGAAGAACGACGGGAGCTGATGCAAGAATTGTTTTCTGGTTTTCGTGAAAAGGCTGAAGCTCAACAAAAGGAAACGGATGCCAAGGTTCTGGCTGTCTTAAACGCTAAGCAAAAGGCAGGTCTTGAAGGGCTCAAAGGGAAACCCTTCACGCTTGTCCGAGAAACTCGCAATAGAACCGGTAGCCAACGGGGTGCTCAAGGTCGTGGGACGCAGGGTCGTGGCGGTGCCGCACCAAGTCGTGGCACGCAAGGTCGTGGCGGTGCCGCACCAAGTCGTGGTACGCAAGGTCGTGGAAATGCTCCGACGACACCGGAAAAGCCGGACGATAACTAGTTCTTAACGGACCTCTCCGCATTAGGAGGGGGGATGGACTACGATAAGACGACAGACCGTGGTTACCTGCCTGGCAGGCGCCACGGTCTGTTTTTTTCTTGGCCTGTTAGGCAGTTTATCTTTGGCCTCGCCTATCCACTCTTAAGGGTGGTTTGATAAATGAATCCAAAAACGCCATATTGACAGTCTCTTTGCAGGTTATGGCAGGTCCGCTGGTCTCCGATCTTTTTTGTTTCTTAATGGTGATCTGCTAACTCACCAGGGAAACGGATGTTACGGCCGATGTTTGATTCTCCGCCGCCTTCAAGCGGTCCACTCTGGCATGCGGCTTGCATTTCTTTCAGGTCGTCCAGGTTCTGGCTTGGTTCATGAAATCGTTGGACTGTCCGGCGGTGGACCAAAGGAAATCTAGTTGGAACGATGTGAGAGGAGTTCAAGCCCATGTTATTGAAACGATGGTACGACGTGGATCTGTTGGGTGAAGAGATTAGCCGGTTACAGCAAGAGATGTCTCGCTGGTTCGGCAGTGAGACATCCAAGGCATTTCCCCTGATGAATATTTGGCGAGCAGAAAACCAGGTTTTCGTTGAGGTGGAATTGCCGGGAGTTTTGCATGCGGACGTAGAAGTTCTGGTGACCCCGGACAACCAGTTGGTGGTATCGGGACAACGTCGCCGATCGTCCGACGAAGGCTGGCATCGTCGGGAACGAAGGTTCGGGGAATTTAGCCGGACCGTTGCTTTACCGGCGGAAGTGGATTCGGAGCAGGTTACGGCCTGCTTGCAGAACGGGATTTTGCGGATCCGTCTGAACGAGAAGGCGGCTTTACAGCCGCGGAAGATTGAGGTGCGCAACGGTGCCCGGTCATGAGAGCAGTCGACTGGGGCGTTTGATTTTCACAGCAGAGGAATTTAGAGAGGAGATTTGTGATGACTATGCAGAATAACGACCATCAGGAATCGGTTTGTTGTCAGGAAGAGGCTACTAACGCTGCGGTCCGGGAAATTGATTATTCCAGGAAGCCGCTGGCGGATGTGATCGAAAAGGATGACGCATACCAATTATTTCTTGATATGCCTGGAGTAGAAAGTGAGAACCTGGAAGTTGTTTATGACCAGGGTGAACTTTCGGTACGGGGCCTGGTAGTGGCAAGTTCGGAACATGCCGACTTGTTGTACAAGGAACGTCCCCGTGCCAGTTTCTCTCGGACGTTTTCGATTGCCGACGGAATCGATCCCGAGAAAATTACCGCCCACCTGGAGAACGGGGTCGTAACGATCGAGTTGGGAAAAACGGCAGCAGTGTTGCCCAAGCGTATCGAAATTCAGTCTGGTTAGAGCAGACTCTGTAGAGAAAGTGACTGTCCGTTGTGAGGTCACGGAATGAGCAGAAAGAACGCAACTGCTCGTTCCGTGGCCTTTTTTAGTTGGTGGGATTGAGCTCGCGCGGCTGCCCTCCGGATGGTTATCAGGTTCGCTGGTAGTTCTTGCCACTTCGTCGAAGAGGTAAGATGAGGGCGTTTTGATTGTTGTCGGGTTCTTCTTCTTAAGCAAACGGGGTCAGATATGAAGCGATTGCTGCGATGGATTTGGCAAAAGGGACTAGTTTCGACGTTTATGGCCGGCTTTTTCGTGATCCTGCCGATAGCCATCACGATCGGCATCATGGGCTACATGGGTTCGCTGCTGAAAACGTGGTTGGGTGCTGACAGTGTATTGGGTGCCTTCTTGCAGCGAGTGGGTTTGAATTACGTTACCAATGCGACGCTCGCTTCGGTGATCGGCTGGATTATCGTACTGCTAGCGATTTGGATGTTGGGTGCACTCGTCAAGTCTGCCGCTCGCTATCGCTTTGACAATTTTGTCTACGAGACACTCAACCAAATTCCAGTGGTCAGTAGTATTTATGGTCCGGTTTCCAAAGTCGTGGGTATGCTCAAGCGGGATGAAGAGTCAGAGATGCAGAGCATGTCGGTCGTCTATTGTGAATTTGGTGCGGACCATGGCGGCGGATTTCTGGCCTTGTTGTCGAGCGAGAAGATTTATCACTTCGGAGGCCGTGATTGTTACATTGTTTATATCCCCACGTCCCCCATTCCGATGTCCGGTGGAATTGTCTTTGTACCAGTTGACGTCGTGGAACAAGTGGAAATGGAAGTTGAACACCTGATGCAGATTTACTTATCGTTGGGGGTAATGTCGGAAGTCGTTGTGCCGGACAAATACATTCAACCCGAGATTGCAGTGTCAGTTGATAGTGGCGAAGGTTCTGCCGAGGTGAGTGCGTCGGAAGACGAAAATCAGCAATAATTTTCACGAGGGTTTTAGAGAAATGACTGTAGACCATCAGGCAGGCTGGCTGGTAGTGGGCTCGATCGTGTTGATGCTGACGGGTTCGGTGGCCGGCGAAGGGCTTCAAACGGAGCTGCAGCAACCGATCCTCAAACCTGGCCAGGCGTCACAGCAGCACATTGATTTTGTGCGAGCTCGTGTGCCAGCGCTGCAATTGCCGAAAACCGCTCGGCAGTGGCAAAAAGAACAACAGAGTTTGCGCCAGCAGGTTTTGGAGAACGTTATTTTTCGCGGAGTTCCTAATTCATGGCGCAACAAGAAACCAGCGATCGTTTGGCTCGAAACGATTAAAACGAAACATGGATATTCATTGCGCAAACTACGGGTGGAGATTTTGCCGGGGCTTTGGATTCCAGCAGTACTTTACGAGCCAGATCAGTTAGCCAAACGTGTTCCTGTCGTGTTAAATGTCAACGGGCATGATCGGAAGGGGAAAGCGACACCCTACAAACAATTACGCTGCATAAACCTGGCAAAACGTGGCATGCTGGCCTTGAACCTCGAATGGCTAGGCATGGGACAACTGAACACACGTGGCTACAGCCATAACGATTTAGCCAAGCTTGATTTGTGTGGAACCAGTGGTGTAAGTGTTTTTTTCCTGGCGATGTCGCGCGGCTTGGATGTGTTGTTGAGCCATCCCCAGGCAGATCCGAAGCGGGTGGCGGTGACCGGTTTGTCTGGTGGCGGCTGGCAGACGATTGTCCTGAGCTCCCTTGATGATCGCGTGACCTTAACGGTCCCGGTGGCCGGTTACAGTGCCCTGGTGCAACGACTTGAAAGGTCGAACAGTATCGGAGACTTGGAACAAAATCCCAACGACCTGGTTCAGTATGCGGATTATGCCCACCTGACGGCCATGATGGTTCCGCGGCCAACACTGTTGATCTACAACGCAAAGGATAACTGTTGTTTCGTTTCGTCGACGGTGAAACCCAATACGTTTGATCCAGTTGTGCCATTCTTTCAACAGGCGGGAGTCGGTGACCGATTTCAATACTATGAGAATAAGGACCCGGGAACTCATAACTATGACTTGGATAACCGTCAGAAGTTATACGCATTCTTGAATCGCCATTTAATCTCAGGTTCGTTGCCTTCGGATAAAGAAATACCGTCGGATGCAGAAAAACGTACCGCCGAGGAAT
>CAZXJC010000703.1:0-4336 GCA_964640885.1 uncultured Pirellulaceae bacterium
GCTCTTTACCAATGCTTACACGGCTCACCCACTCTGCTCGCCGACACGTGCGAGCATTATGACTGGCCTGGAGCCGGCACGAACGGGCTTTATCAGTGCCGCCGGGCATGTGGCCAACGTCGTGCTAGAAAAAAAGATGCCTCCACAGGGAGCCACTACGCGTAAGATGCGGACGCCGGGTAGCGTTTCCCGGCTCGACCCAAAATACACGACGCTGGCAGAAACCATCCGCGCTGCCGGTTATGTGACGGGACATTTTGGCAAGTGGCACCTGGGCCGAGAACCGTACACTCCGCTACAACATGGTTTCGACGTCGATGTGCCACACTGGTGGGGACCGGGACCAGCAGGCTCATACGTGGCCCCCTGGAAATTTCCAGACGCACTTGATTTCGATCCTGCGACCCCCAACGAACACATTGAAGATCGTATGGCCACTGAGGCAATCTCCTTTATTGAAAAGAACAAGGACAAGCCCTTCTTCTTGAATTACTGGGCATTTTCAGTGCATGGGCCATGGGATGGCAAGAAAACGCTGATCGATAAGTACGCTAAGAAAGCTGATCTCAAAAATCCTCAGCGTCTTCCGGTCTATGGGGCAATGGTCGAAAGCCTCGATGATGCCGTGGGACGATTGCTCGATACACTTGATCGTTTGAAGCTGACCGAGAAGACGATCGTTGTCTTCTTCTCTGACAACGGCGGTAATATGTACAGCCAGGTGGACGGAATTACGGTCACCAGCAATCTTCCCCTGCGTGGTGGTAAAGCGACGATCTACGAGGGGGGCACACGGGTCCCCTGTGTTGTTTCCTGGCCAGGAAAGACGAAGCCAGGGAGCAAGACCGAAGTATTTTTGACTAGCACCGACTGGTACCCGACCCTGCTGGAAATGATGCAGATCAAGAAGCCAGCAGATGTTAACTTTGACGGGATGAGCCAGGTGCCTGCCTTGCTAGGTAAGCCGGGTCCTCGCGAGTCGATTGCCTGTTTTGTTCCCAGTTACTATGGACGGCCGGGGACGATTCCTTCAACCTACGTTCGCCGCGGTGACTGGAAGCTGATTCGCTTTCACGGCGATGGGCCCCAGCGAGCTGACCGTTTTGAACTCTATAACCTGGTGAAGGACATCGGCGAAGCGAATAACCTGGCAGCAGCAGAACCGGCCCTGGTCAAGAAGTTGAATGCTGAAATGACTGCCTATTTGACGCGGACCGAGGCAGTCGTTCCCTTGCCCAATCCTGCTTATAATCCGAATATGAAACCCGCCCCGAAGCAGCTGATTGACCCAGCGGTTCTTTTTAAGTCGCGGGACAAGAATCAGGACGGTTTTCTTACGCTCAAGGAATATATTGGCAATCCCAAGAATCGTAACGTGCCGGCTTTAACGAAGCGTTTTAATGGTTGGGATCGCAACAAGGACTCCCGCGTGACACTAAAAGAGATGAAGGGCGTGAAATGAACCGAATAATCATAGGCTTTGCCTCCTTAAGCCTGCTGTGGACGAGTGCTTTCGTGGAAGCAGCCGAGCCGGGTATCACGGCGCCAGCCGGATTCGTCGTGGAAAAGATCTTCGAGGTGCCAACCGAGACGATGGGTTCCTGGTCCGCGCTGACGCGCGATGATCGGGGGCGATTAATCGCCAGCGACGAAAAGAACCTGGGACTGTTTCTGATTGCGCCTCCGAAGATCGGTGATGCTAATGCAAAGACGGTGGTGGAAAAGTTGCCTGTTGAAATGGACGGGGCCCACGGAATGCTCTGGGCGTTCGATTCGCTTTATGTTCACGCTCAGCGTAAGGGCCTTTATCGCGTCACCGATAGCGACCAGGACGGTCGTGTTGATTCAGCCAAGCTGTTGATGGCCAATGAAGGAGGTGGTGGACACGGCCAGCATGCCGTTGTCCTGGCACCGGATGGTAAGTCGCTTTACGTCGCCGGTGGAAACCATACCTACCTGCCGGAACAGTTGGCCGGTAGTCGGTTGCCTCGCAACTGGAGTGAAGACCTGCTGCTGCCGCGTCGCTGGGATGCGCGGGGCCATGCGGCTGGTAAGCTGGCACCGGGTGGCTGGATTTGCCAGGTTAGTCCCGATGGCAAGGATTGGACCATTGTCAGTACGGGCTATCGGAACCAGTACGACATGGCGTTCAACGCCGATGGTGAACTCTTTACCTACGACGCCGACATGGAATGGGACATGGGTATGCCCTGGTATCGCCCTACCCGCTTTATTCATGCGACCAGTGGCAGCGAGTTGGGCTGGCGCAGCGGCACGGGCAAGTGGCCCGCCTATTACGAGGATTCACTCGGGTCTGTTTTAGAGATAGGACCAGGTTCACCGACTGGGGTACTGTTTGGTACTGGCGCCAAGTTTCCGGCACGCTACCAGCGAGCCTGTTTCCTGTTGGACTGGACCTACAGCACGATTCACGCTCTGCACCTTGACCCCAATGGGGCCAGCTACAAGGCGACCAAGGAAGATTTCGTGGTCGGGGGCCCCATGGCAGTAACTGATGCCGTGATCGGGCTCGATGGAGCCATGTATTTTGTGGTTGGTGGACGCCGTAGCCAGTCAGCACTATATCGAGTCACCTATGAGGGAAACGACTCCACGGAGCCGGTAGCCTTGGGCAACAAAAAGGGTGCAGAGGCTCGGGCCCTGCGAAAGCGATTGGAGCAGATGCATGTGGGCCAAGCGGTCGACTATGACCTGGTCTTTAACCACCTGGGAAACAGCGACCGTTATATCCGCTATGCGGCCCGGATTGCTCTCGAGCAGCAACCGGTCGCTCAATGGCGACAGCGGGCACTCGGAGTGAAGGATGGACTCGGCTCGGTGGTGGCTATGATTGCCCTGGCTCGCCAAGGAACCGAAGCTGACCAGGTTTCCCTGTTAGCGAACCTGGGAGCAATAGATTTCAGCTCGTTGACACGAACCGGCCAATTGGCGTTGTTGCGTGCTTACCAGTTAGCGTTTGTGCGGCTGGGAGAACCGTCGGAAGTGACCCGGGTTCAACTGGTGCGGAAGCTGGGGCCGTTATTTCCTCATGCAGATGACCATGTCAGTAAAGAACTGGTGCGTCTGCTGGTCTACCTGCGGGATCCCCAGGTGATTACGAAATCGTTGGCGTTGGCGGATACCCTGGGCCCGGAAACGATTCCGGATTGGGGTAAGGTGATCACACGCAACGAGCGTTATGGCGGCACGGTAGCGGCTATGTTAAAGAATATGCCACCGGCGCGGAAAATTCACCTCTTGCTGGTGTTACGGAACGTCAAGGAAGGTTGGACGTTGCCGCAACGTAAAAAGTATTTCAACATGTTCGTGGATGCGTCACGACATCCCGGTGGAAATAGTTACGCCGGTTTTCTTAGCCAGATTAGGGACGATGCCTGGGCGACCTGCACACCTGCAGAAAAGATCGTGCTGGGAGATTTCGTGGGCCGTCCTTTGGGAGCTGAGCCTTTTGTGGTTAAGCCAGCCAAGGGGCCGATGCGCAACTGGACCAAGGAGGCTGCGCTGGCTGTGCTCGAAAAACCTTTGAGGAAGCGGAGTTTTGCCGAGGGACGAAATCTGTTTCATGCTACGCAGTGTGCCAAGTGTCATCGCTTTGCCGGTGAAGGAGGAGCGGTTGGCCCAGATCTTTCCACGGCTTTGCAGAAATATTCAATCTCCGACTTGCTAGATTCGATGCTGACGCCCAGCAAGGTGATCTCGGACCAGTACGGCTCGCACCAGGTGACGACCGCTGCCGGGAAAGTGCTGGTGGGGCGAGCTGTCGAGGTGGGGGATGAACTTTACGTCTACACGGTAGAGTCCGGGGCACGGCCGGTGATTATCAAGACGGAAGAGGTGGACGAGATGGTTGTGTCGAAAGTCTCACAGATGCCGTTGGGACTGATGAACCCGCTGAACGAGGAAGAACTCAAGGACTTGATCGCCTATTTGCAATCCGGTGGAAACCGAAAATGGAAAGGCTATCGTTGATCGCCATGAATAACTTATTTGAACTCTCTTGTAAGGAACTGTTTTGTGAATAATCGACCGATTCTCTGCAGAATCATGTTGCCCCTGGTTGTCTCCCTGCTGCTGGCTTCACCGCTTGCCGCTCAAGAAACAAAAGTCGATCCGGTGGGGACCTGGAAACTGGCAGTGAAAAGTGAGAGCCAGGGCCAGAGAACGTCCACAATCAAGATTTCCCGCCAGGAAGGTAAGCTGGTTGCGGTCTCTACCGGGACGCGAGCCGGAGAGGTGAAAGCGAGCGAAGTGAAGCTGACAGGCTCGCAGCTATCGATCACCCTTTCGGCGAACGACATTGCCCAGGGGCTGACGG
>CAZXJC010000704.1:0-4831 GCA_964640885.1 uncultured Pirellulaceae bacterium
CCCCGGCCCGCTGTTGTTTTCTACGCCTGCTTCCGATGCCAGCTTCCGACATTGTTATTAAAGGTGCCCGAGAACACAATTTATGTTCCGTTGACCTGGTACTACCACGGAATCAGTTGATTTGTTTGACTGGGGTCAGCGGTTCCGGAAAGAGCTCGCTCGCTTTTGACACCTTGTATGCTGAAGGCCAGCGTCGTTACGTAGAGAGCCTTTCCAGTTTTGCCCGGCAATTTCTCGGTCAGCTACCAAAGCCGGATGTTGATCATATTTCTGGTCTCAGTCCTGCTATTTCTATTGCCCAAAAATCTGCTGGTAATAATCCCCGTAGCACGGTCGGGACGATCACCGAGATCTACGATTATTTGAGAGTTCTCTTTGCGCGCGTTGGGCAAGGTTATTGTCCCCGCTGCCAGAACCCGATTACGGCGCAAAGCCGGGAACAAATACTGGAACAAATATTGAGTCTTCCTAAGGGGACCGGTTTCACAATTTTGGCGCCCGTTATTCGGCGGCAGAAAGGGGAGTATCGGGATCTCTTTGCAGATTTTCGCAAACAGGGATTTTCGCGTGCCCGGGTCAATGGCCTTGTCTATCCACTGGCAGAAGTTCCGCCGCTGGATCGCCGGATGAGACATGATATTGATGTAGTTGTCGATCGTTTGGAAATCAAAGCGGGCCTCCGTCCACGGTTGGCGGAGTCGGTCGACCTGGCGCTGAAACTGGGAGGTGGCACGCTGGTTGTTGCTGCGCTGGAATCAGCACCTAAGCCTGCTGTTAGTGGGCCAAAAGGAAGCGGTCGTCGTAAAGCGTCTGCGACTGATCAGGAGACGGTCTATCAAATCTTCTCGATCGACTACGCCTGTACCCATTGCCAGATCAGTTTTTCGCCGCCGACGCCGCAACTGTTCAGTTTCAATAGTCCCCAAGGGATGTGCCAGGAATGTGATGGCTTGGGACAGTTGTATTCGTTTGATGCGGACCTGCTGGTACCGAATCAGCAGTTGTCGTTCCAGCGAGGCTGTTTCGAGTTGTTGGGAAACTGGCGGAAGCTGGGTCGCTGGCGCCGACACATCTATCAGGGCGTAGCTGATAGCATGGAGCGCGAAAATTCCTGGTCGAGTGGCTACTTGTTGGAAACACCCTGGCAAGAACTGGAACCGGCAGCACGAGATATCTGGCTATGGGGTACGGGCGGTCACCATATCACTTTTACCTGGCGCGGTGGTTCGTCACCGATGAAATATGGGGGAGAATTTCAGGGGATAGTTCCAGACCTGATGTCCCGGTATCGGACCAGTAAGAGTCGCCCGCAGCGACGACAACTGGAACGATATATGCGCACGATTCCGTGTCCTCAATGCGATGGCCAGCGACTCGTTGAACAGGCTCGGGCAGTTGTAATTACCACGGCTGCCGATCGCTTTGCTGACCGTCCACAGCGAACATTGCCCGAAATCTGTCAATTGTCGGTGCGCGAGGCGAGGGAGTTTTTTGAAGAGCCCGTTTTTAGTAAGACAGAAACACTTATTGCGGAAGAAGCGCTGCGTGAAATCCGCAGTCGCCTAATGTTTCTGCTGAATGTGGGACTCGAGTATCTGACACTCGATCGAACTGCGCCGACCCTGAGTGGTGGTGAATCGCAGCGTATTCGACTGGCGGCCCAGTTGGGATCGGGATTGGTTGGTGTGTTGTACATTCTCGATGAACCATCCATAGGATTGCATTCGCGAGATAACCAGCAGCTACTTGATACGTTGCAGCACTTGCGAGACCAGGGGAATACCGTAGTGGTCGTTGAACATGACGAAGAGACCATGCGGACTGCCGATCACCTGGTTGATTTTGGACCAGGCCCTGGAGTCCGAGGGGGTGAGGTTGTTGTGAGCGGTTCGCTTGAGGATGTCATGAACTCATCAGCGAGCGTGACAGGCCAGTATCTCTCCAGTGAACGCACGATCGCAATCCCAGAGACACGCCGTCTCTCGACAAACGGTTGTTTAGAGATTCATGGTGCCGGTCACAATAACCTTCAGCAACTTGATATTTCGATTCCACTCGGTACTTTCACCTGCGTCACGGGAGTTTCCGGTTCTGGCAAGAGTTCTTTAGTCAATGATATTTTAGTTGAAGCATTGCGGCGGGACTTGAATCAAGGGATCGGAAACCCGGGAAAGCACGAAGCGATCGAAGGGCTCCACCTGCTGGACAAGATGATTGCTATCGACCAGTCACCGATCGGGCGCACGCCCCGTTCTAATCCGGTTACGTATATCAAGGTCTTTGATGATATCCGCCGGTTATTTGCCCAGTTACCGGATTACAAGCGGCGCGGATTTGGGCAAGGCCGCTTTAGCTTCAAAGTGGATCAAGGGCGATGCGAAGCCTGCAATGGCAATGGTACCAATCGTCTCGAGATGGACTTCCTGGCAGATGTGTGGGTGACCTGTCCCATTTGCCAGGGCAAACGATTCAATCGCGAGACATTGCAAGTCAAATTCAAGGACCACACGATATCGGACGTGCTTGAGATGGATGTCCAGCAGGCCCTCGAGTTATTTGAGAATGTACCGAAAGTTCATCACAAACTGCAGACATTGAGTGAAGTGGGTTTGGATTACATTAAACTAGGACAACCTTCACCAACCTTGTCCGGAGGCGAAGCCCAGCGGATTAAGCTGGCCCGTGAACTGGCAAAGAAAAGTACCGGGCAGACTATCTACGTCCTTGATGAACCGACGACTGGATTACACTTTGCCGATATTCAACTACTGCTAAAAGTGTTACATGGATTCGTGGAGGCAGGGAATACCGTACTGGTCGTTGAACACAATACGGATGTGATCAAAACCGCAGACTGGATTGTTGATCTGGGACCGGAAGGGGGCGAAGGTGGCGGCTCACTGGTAGCCATGGGAACTCCAGAAGAAATTGCTCTCCAGGAGGAATCTTACACCGGCCAGGCATTGCGGTCGGTACTCGGTTTAACGAAGAAAAAAATGGCTTCCAGGCGTCGCAGCAGTAAGAGGACAACGACCAAAGGTCAGGCTGCTTCAACACAAATGATTCGAGTTCGCGGTGCCCAACAGCACAACCTGAAGCTGGTGGATGCGGAAATTGCCCGAGAAGAAATGACTGTATTTTGTGGTCCCAGCGGTAGTGGAAAAAGCTCGCTGGCCATGGATACCATCTACGCCGAAGGACAGCGGCGCTACGTGGAGAGTCTTAGTTCCTATGCCCGACAGTTTATTAACCAGATGCAGAAACCGAAGCTGGAACATATCGAAGGCTTGTCACCCGCCATCGCGATTGAACAAAAGAACTTGGGGAACACACCCCGTTCGACGGTTGGTACGGTTACAGAAATTTACGATTACCTGCGGATTTTGATGGCCAGGTTGGGAACGGCCTTTTGTCCCGACTGCAATATTCCCGTTGGCGTACAGACGGTGGATGAAATCGTCGACAGGGTGTTGTCGGAACCTGCCGGGACGCGACTTTATCTCATGGCTCCGCTTGATCTCGACCAGGTAAGCCGTGTGGAGTCCTTGTGGGATGAAATGCTGGCGGCTGGTTACGTTCGTGTGCGCATTGACGGGCAAACTCACTCGCTTGATGATGCTCCCCCGGTTGACCGTCGGCGGAGGCATCGTGTGGAAGTGATCGTGGATCGAGTTAAAGTTGGTCCGCGTGCCCGTTCACGAATAGCTGACAGTATTGAGAATGCGCTCGAGTTGGGTAACGGTTTATTGCAGGTCGCTTACGTGCAGGATGATGTGGAAGAATCTCGCTGGCAAGTCAAGGTTCATAGTCAGTTTCTCTCCTGTGATGGTTGTGGGCGCAGTTTGGAACAGTTGACTCCTCACAACTTTTCATTCAATAGCCATCTGGGCTGGTGCTCGGCATGCGAAGGTTTGGGCACGCAGACGGGTGCTAATCCCGCGGCTTTGATTCGTGATCCGAAAGCAACACTGGCTGACGGTGCTTTGGACTTGTGGCCCGATTTGCAACATCCAGTGGCTGAGCGCATGCTGCAGGTTTTGGCGACGACCGTAGGGCTTCCTCTAGACGTTCCCCTGGAGCAGATTGCTGCTCGTGAAAGACGACTCTTGTTACATGGTACCGGAGATCAGTGGTTCACCGTCGATCAACCTGGGTCCAAAACTAAGGGTAGCAAACCGAAACCAATGTTTCGCTTTCAGTTCAAGGGTCTCTACCCGTCGCTGCAAGAAGCCGCTCGGCTCTCCCCCGCCTTGCGAGCTAAGTTAGAGCACCTCGTGGATGAAGTTGAATGTTCGACCTGCGGTGGCAGTCGACTCAGGGAAGATGCGGCTAGTGTTCGTTTTCAAGAGCGGTCCATTGATGAGCTTTGCCGACAACCCTTAAATAAGTTGTTGGCCGACGTGAATCGCTGGAAGTTAACTTCCCGGGAGCAAAAGATCGCCGGTGAGCTTCTTCGAGAGATTCGCAGCCGTTTAAAGTTTTTGAATGATATTGGGTTACATTACTTAAGCCTCTCGCGTCCAGCTGCCTCGCTCTCCAACGGTGAAGCCCAGCGAATTCGGTTAGCCAGTCAACTCGGCAGCGGTCTTTGCGGAGTTCTTTATGTTCTGGATGAACCGACGATCGGTTTGCATCCGCGCGATAATCAGCGACTGATTGAAGCTTTGCAACGTTTGAGAGACCTCGGCAACACTCTGCTGGTCGTGGAGCATGATCGTGAAGTAATCGCTGCTAGTGACCGACTCTGCGATTTTGGTCCGGCGGCGGGTCGTCATGGTGGGGAAATCGTTGCTCGCGGAAGCCCTGAAGAGGTTTCCAAGCGTCGCAAATC
>CAZXJC010000705.1:0-3557 GCA_964640885.1 uncultured Pirellulaceae bacterium
TGACGCGCCGCATCAGTTAGTGCTACCTCCGAAAATTTACTGGACTGGCTCCAGCCACCAACGGCCAACACCGTCTGCAGATGAGGGTGCTTGATCTTCAGCTTCTGCAACTGACCACAGCTACCAAAGTAGGGCTGGCCATTGCGGTCACCCGGAAAGCGTTTCTGGATATCGGCCCAGGGATCTCCTAAGGCAATCTGTCCAGAAGGAGAAATCTTCGCAAAAGCGTAGATAATGTGCGTCAGGTTTTGAGCAGGTATGTCCGCCACCTGAAAATTGCGGGCATGGGTGCTCCAGGCCGGGTAGTAACCGACAATCTTCGGCCCCGTGCCAGCAGACTGGGCCGCCGCCACGGAGAACAACAGACCAATTGAGAATAATCCAGAGAACAGAGTGGTAAAGGGTCTCATCTTGATGACTCCCGCTGACATCTTACAACTCCAGTCTTCAAGTATGCTCATAAAACAGCATAAACCGTATCCAATTAGCTGAAAACCTTTCCAGTGATTGAAAAGATTCTTTGTTTGCCTCCCAGCGGACCGACACCTATACTATAGCCATGGTGTGGGAACCTGCTGCTGACGACACGGGGCATTACCCGTCCTGCCTGTAAGTCAACAGATCGAAAGCAATCTTTTCCAATGTCTGCTGACTCGATGCCTCATTGTCCTATACCAAGGAGTCACGTCTCATGATGCGACAAACACTTATCTTCTGCTGCTTGCTGCTCGGCCTGGTAATCGTCCTGCCGAAACCAGAGGTTTCCGTTGCTGACGAATCGCATGATTCGACCGTTAAGGCGAAACCTGATGTCTCCAAGATCTATGGGAAGATCATGTATGTCAATTCGTTCCCGGATTACAAGGTACAGGTCGTCAATTCCTTTCCCGATCTAAAAGTCCAGGTAGTTAATTCATTTCCGGACAAACCGGGAAAATGGCAGATTGTGAATTCCTTTCCGGATTACAAGATCCAGATCGTGAACTCCTTTCCAGACTTCAAGGTCCAATACGTCAATTCGTTTCCCGGCGTACCCTAGTCTCGGTAGCTTTCTCGTGTCAGACCAGCCGACTTCGACGCTTGCAGACAAGCCACGCATTGCTGTTTCCGCCTGCCTGGTTGGAGAACCCGTCCGTTATGACGGTGACCACAAATGTCATCCACAGGTTGTCGGCTTGTTGGCCAGCCTGTTTGAACTGATTCCAGTCTGTCCGGAAGTCGAAATCGGCTTGGGAATTCCGCGCGAGCCAATTCAATTGGAACAAACGATGGCAGGCGTGCGGTTGGTGGCAGTCCGGTCTCGCCAGGATTACACGCTTCGCATGCAGGAGTTTGCTCACCACACGGCAGCCCAAATAGAATCCTGGCAAGCCTGTGGCTACCTGCTCAAGAGCAGATCTCCTTCCTGTGGGCTGCACGATGTTAAACTGTTTGACAAAGGTGGCAGCTTCCAGCGGTCCGGGCGTGGCATGTTTGCCCAACAACTGCAGCAGGACGTCCAATCATTACCCCTAGCTGAGGAAACCGCTCTCGAAGACGCTGCCACTCGGGAGCATTTTATCGAACAGGTTCAAGCATTTCATCAGCTGCGAAGCTGCCTGGCTGTCTCCTGGTCACCGGCTGGCATGTGCCAGTTCCACGCTACCCATCGAAGGCAATTGGAGTCGCACGACCAGAAAGGTGCCCAGCAACTGGCAAAATTAGTGGATCGTATCGAAACGATCGAACCCAAGGATTTCCAAGTAGAATACCGTCAGCGGTTCCTGGAAATTCTCGCTCAGCCAGTGACAAGAACCTGAATCAGCTGCTGGCGGAATTGCGAGCTGCTTTTTTTTCCTGGTCCAACATCTTCCCCTCGTTCAACACCTTTTCGGGGACTGGAGTCAGATCCCAGACCAACCCACACCAGGACATCACTACCAGGATGTAGTAGGTAACATCAATTTCCCACCAGTAGAAACCCTGGCGAACCGACGACTGGTATCGGTGGTGATTATTGTGCCACCCTTCCCCAAAGGTAATCAGTGCCAGAAACAGGTTGTTCCGGCTTTCGTCTTTCGTCTTGAAACGCCGTTTGCCAATCACGTGGGCAATGGAATTGATGGAATACGTAAAGTGGTAACAAATCAGCGTGGAGATCACGAAACCCCAAACCAGCATCTGCCAGCCATTGGTGTTCAGCGTGGGCCAATAAGCATCCAGGCCCGCTCCCAACAGAAACATCCCCACACCCAAAACTACCGGGG
Organism: uncultured Pirellulaceae bacterium; assembly: GCA_964640885.1. Taxonomy (GTDB): domain Bacteria; phylum Planctomycetota; class Planctomycetia; order Pirellulales; family Pirellulaceae; genus JAZADA01. Next base: position 2,247 of record CAZXJC010000705.1, read on the forward strand.
CAAAATAATCGAACCGATCCAGGAACCGTAACTCCGGAAACTTCCTTAACTCCTTGGCACCGTCGCGGGAGAAATTGTAGTTTCCGTCGGTCATAAACCAGCCCATGTGGCTAAACCAGAAACTGTGCGTTACGGGTGAATGGACGTCATGCTCGTCATCGGAATGTAAATGATGGTGTCGGTGATGAGCAGCCCACCAGATCGGTCCTTTTTGAACCGACATGTTACCGATAAAGGCCCAGACGAACTGAAACCAGCGACTGGTCTTAAATGAGCGGTGCGAGAAATAGCGATGATAAAAACCAGTGATTGCAAACGTCCGCAATGCCAGCATGAAAGCAGCCACTCCGACGGCTACCCAACTGACGCCGACCAGGATAACCGTAAATACCGAGGCATGCAGTAGCAAGAATGGCGTACATCGCAACCACTCGATCTTCTCTGTAGAGACCGGCTGACCGTCTTCCGCGGTCGAGGATTCTCCCTGTTCAACTGAACGATCCATTACCACAGGAACTTTACCAGGGATCTCAGTATCAATCGCTGGATCTACCAGTTCATTTGCCATGATTCGCTGTTACTCTCGAAAAAATCTGGTCCGGCTTACACTCTCTAAACAAAAAAGAAGCCAGATTGAGTATCTTAAAGTATCTGCACTACACTGTTCCAAAAACCTGCTGATTACGAAGTCACACAGTCTAGGTAAGTAAACACGGGACCGAAATAGCAGTTACCCGCTTTCCGTCCTCGACTCCATCTGTAATAGTTGTGTGGCAACAGTCTTAATTGGAAACTATACCGCCTAAAGAGGCTATTCTATATCGCCGTATTTTAGCCTAATCCCCCTAGTATCCACAATCGGACGGAAGGTCCTCCAGATGAGTTTCTACTCTCTTTAATTGCAATCATAGGCAGTCTTTCTAGCAAATCCTACCCGCTGCCAAAAAAGCAACGGATTTGCAGTCATCACTGCTGGCACCGTAAACTGGAAAAAACAGGAAACCTATTATGCGCATCATCCAGTTTCTTAATGATCAGGCGAAACCATGTGTGGGAATTCGCGATGGCAACCAGGTGCTTGACCTGACAGCCATCGAGCCCGCCTGGAATTCGACCTTCCAACTATTTCAACATGCATACCGGGAAGCAGTGACCATCACTGAACTGCTCAACCCGGTAACCGCGCAAGCCCCTCGCTCTCCCTTCTCTTACCATGTTCTCTGGGAAGCGAAGCCGGGAACCGATGATCCTTGCCTGCTCCCCCCACTTTCGCATAAAGATCCTTACCGGGTCTGGATTACCGGAACGGGC
>CAZXJC010000706.1:0-6864 GCA_964640885.1 uncultured Pirellulaceae bacterium
GGCGGCTAATTTGTTGGTTTTACAGGTAAAGGCTGGGGCCCAGGTAACTGGAAAGAGGGTGGACATGAACGAAATCCTGCCGGTCCTGAATTCAATCGTCATAATGCGAAAACAAGACCGGCGTCTGGGATCAGCAAACGAGATTACGTAGCAAATTTCAAGGAGTTTCTCAAAGCTAAACCGGCCGCAAAGCCTTTCTGCTTTTGGTACGGAGGCCATGAACCACACCGGGGCTTTGAGGCCGGCAGCGGTGTGGCAGCAGGTAAAAAACTTGCCGACGTGGAAGTCCCTGCTTTTTTGCCGGACAGGAAAACGATTCGTTCAGACATTCTTGATTACTGCCTGGAAATTGAACACTTTGATCGGCAGTTAGGCAGGATGTTGCAGCTGTTAGAGCAGCGTGGTGAGTTGGAGAATACGATTGTCCTAGTGACGGGCGATAACGGAATGGCATTTCCGCGAGCCAAGGCAAATTGCTACGAATATGGAATTCATGTTCCACTGGCTATCCGCTGGCCGGGCCAGGGTAAGCCGGGACGAGTGGTCGATGACCTGGTCAGTTTCGTAGACATCGCTCCCACGTTACTAGAGGTTGCCAGTTTGCCGGCTGAATCCGCGATGACAGGCCAGAGCTTGGTGAAATTATTGGGTTCAGAGAAGTCGGGTATTGTGGAGCCGGAGCGACGTCATGTTTTCAGTGCCCGCGAACGCCACTCTTCTTCCCGTTACAACAACTGGACCTATCCGCAGCGAGCAATGCGGACGCAGCAGTATTTGTTGATTCGTAATTTCCGACCCAATCGCTGGCCAGCGGGTGCGCCACAGAAGTTGAACAGTAATGGATCATTGGGTCCCATGCATGGGGCCTATCACGATATCGACGCTTGCCCCTCGCTGAGTTTCCTGGTTGACAACCGGGATGATCCGGAAGTGGGACGTTTTTTCCAATGGTCGGTCAGTAAGCGACCGGCCTGGGAGCTGTTTGATGTGAAAAAAGACCCCGCTTGCCTGCGAAACCTGATCGATACGGATCAGGTTCGTGACGTGCAATCGGGGTTACAACGTCAATTAGAGACGTATTTGTCTCAAACCAAGGATCCAAGGATTCTCGATGGTGGTGAAATTTTTGAGACCTATCGCCGTTACAGTCGGATGCGCAAGTTTCCTGCTCCCCCGGAGAAGCCATGATCGTGATGATACGCCGCCTCTTGTTGGTCATCCTGCTGTTTTCGCTGCTGGCCTCGCAGCGGCTGACTGCCGATCCCTGGAAACGCCATACGATTGACAAATCTTCCCGTGGTGCTGACGGAGTCCGGATGGCAGACGTTAATGGGGATGGCTTACAGGACATGGTGACCGGTTGGGAAGAGGGAGGTGTCGTTCGGGTGTACCTGAACCCGGGCCCGAAACAGTCGCAGCGTCCGTGGCCCGCCGTGACGGTCGGAAAAGTCAAATCTCCCGAAGACGCCGTCTTCGCTGACTTGGACAGAGATGGTTTTCAGGATGTGGTTAGTTGCTGCGAAGGACGCGTGCGGAGCGTTTTTATTCATTGGGCTCCAAAAAACCGACGTCAATACCTGGCTGCCGATGCCTGGTCGACGACACCGATACCGGTGGTGCAGGGAAAACAAGCGTGGATGTACTGCCTGCCGATGCAAATTGATGGGCAGCATGGTGTTGATCTGCTGGTTGGTGCCAAAGGAAACTCTGCAACGGTTGGCTGGTTGCAAGCACCGGCCGCTCCGCGACAGGTGGAGGATTGGAAGTTCCACTCGCTCTACAAGGCGGGCTGGATTATGTCACTGGAAGCACTTGATGTTGATCAGGACGGAGACCAGGACGTGGTGGTTTCAGATCGTAAGGGGGCTCGGAGAGGTGTTTTATGGCTGGAAAATCCTGGGGCAGCTGCAGCTGCAGCCGGGAAATCCTGGCAGGAGCGTCGCATTGGTGGAACTGGCCTGGAAGTCATGTTCCTGGCAGTTGCGGACGTGGACCAGGATGGCAAGACCGATGTGGTGACTACTACCCGTAACCAGAAATTGCTTTTTCTGCGCTGCTTATCTCACGTGCCAGCCCGCTGGCAGTCTTACCCGATTGCAAATCATCATGGTATTCCCTGGGGAAAATCGGTAGCGGTGGCGGACATCAATGGCGATGGTCGGTTGGACCTGGTGCATGGCACGAACACCGCTGGCAAGCGGTCGGCACCCGGTCTGGTCTGGATGTCTTACCAGGAAAAAGTGACTGAAAGTCGCTGGCAAGCTCACGATATCAGTGGGCTCGAAGGAGTAAAATTTGATCTGATCCAGGTCCTGGATGTTGATGGTGACCAGGACTTGGATGTGATCAGTTGTGAGGAGCGAGACAACTTGGGAGTCTTCTGGTACGAGAACCCTGGCAACACTCGCTCACCTTAAAGTGAACTACTTACTTGCCACAGTCACTGCTTGGTTACTTCCTGTAACCATTTTTCATGCAACTTCTTCAGGCGTTGCGTGGTTTCGGGGTGTTGCTGGGCGACGTTGGTCATTTCGGTAGGATCTTGTTCGAGGTTAACCAGGAAAAACGCGTCGTCGCCAGTCAGCGGGGCCTTGTGGCTGGTGTCTTTCGGGTTGCCGATCAGTTTCCATGCGCCTGCTCGTACGGCCCATTGCGGTTTGCCCCCCAGGCCCCGTCCCGACTGCCAGTGGAACGTGTCGTGTGGGCTTTTGGCCTCCAATGACTTGATTACTGGCAGCAGGCTTTTTCCATCGAGTCGCCGTTTAGGTAATGGGACCGAGGTTAATGCTGAGAGGGTTGGCAGCCAGTCAACGGCAGTGGCGAACTGGTTTCGCACTTGGTGTTCGGGTAATCGCCCGGGCCAACTGATGATGGCGGGAACTCGGATTCCGCCCTCGAACAAGCTGAACTTGGCTCCGCGATATTTTCCGGCACTGCCTCCTCCGCCGAAGGTGCGCTGTTCAGTGGAGTGCCCGTGATCGGATTGGAAAATGACGATCGTGTTTTCACGCAGCCCACGTTCTTTTAGGTGTCCCACGAGTTGTCCGAGCATCTCGTCCATGGTCGAGACGAAAGCGGCGTACATCCGCCGTGGTGGTTTTAAATGCTGGTACCGTTTTCGCCAGCTCTCAGTTCCCTGTAGAGGGTAATGGGGGACATTGATTGCCCAGTAGAGAAAGAAGGGTTGTTTCTGGTTGGCGTCGATAAATCGTTCGGCTTCCTGAACCATTAGTTCCGGAAAGAATTTACCGTCTTCCCAGATTTCCTTGCCGTTGCGCCATAAGTCATGTCGATTGGGGCCACTCCAGTAAAAGAAGTGAGAGTAGTTATCTATGCAGCCACCCATGTGGCCAAAGGAATGGTCAAACCCCTGGGCATTAGGCATTGTTTCAGGAACATATCCCAAATGCCATTTGCCGACGTGACCAGTGGCGTAACCAGCTGCCTTGAACATTTCCGCCATCGTCACCTGGGCCGCTGGCATTCCCTGTGAGCCAGGTTGCGAGCCAGCATTACCGGCTAGTCCGGCTCGTTGGGGGTAACGCCCGGTCAGAACGGCGGCTCGCGAAGGTGAGCAAACAGGTGCTGCTGAATAGAACTGGGTCCAACGAATGCCGCGAACCGCCAATTCATCCAGGTGGGGAGTGATCAGGTCCTTGGCGCCGTAACAGCCGGCATCCACGGTCCCCTGATCATCAGTATAGATAAGAATGACATTAGGTTTGCCCGGGGCATCAGCTGCCTGGCTGCTAATTGTCATCAAGGTGATTATGAAGGCAATCGCCATGGCGCAAATTGCGGACGAAAGAGGTCGTGTCATGATCGGTGTCCTGCCTCAAATCGAGGTTTCAAAGAATGGGTGTCACTATCGGCGCGTGGGAAACGATTATAGCAGATGTGGCCTAACTAGCACTCGTCAGCCGTTTTCGGTAGCCAGCGAATTCCTGCCTTGGTGACCTGCCATGTTTCCTGCGACTGGACTTCCATAGCCGTTAGGCAGCCATCTCCAAAGCAGTAGGTGTCCAGGCAGGTCACGTGATCCTGGTGAAGGACGGACCCATTAAGCTGTGGTGTATGGCCCAGGATTACATGTTTCCCAGATTGGTGAGGTTCAAGTTGTGATTCACTGAGGTGTTCCCAAAGTAGCAGCTGATCGGGTTGCTTGTCGGGAGCCAGTTCGGGAGCAAAGTTAGCATGGAAAAAGAGATGGTTCTCGGTTTCGAAGTAGCGTCGGCAGCCCCGTATGAAATCGAGATGTGCTGCCGGGATTTGGTCGATCGATCCCCCGTAGCTGTCCAGTGTTTGTTTGCCACCACATTGCATCCAAAAGTTGAATAGTACTTGCTTATTGAGTGCTTCTAGTAGCATGTGCTCGTGGTTTCCGAGCAAGGGGACTAGCTGACATTCTCCTTGAAGTTGCAGCAATCGCTCAATTACCTGTTTGCTTTGCGGGCCGCGGTCAACGTAGTCGCCGAGTGTTACGATAAGGTCTCGGGATGTTGGCTCGATCATTTCCAGCAGTCGTTCTAGTGCTACTGCGCAGCCATGGATGTCGCCGATCGCAATGATTCGCTTAGCGTCTACAACCGGTTGTGGTTCAGCAGCGGTTTGCCTCGTTTTTCGTTTTAGCCAGCGTAACAATCGAACCATCAGAGATTTTGCCCTTCGTTCCCGCAACAGGACGTAAGTTATCGCGGTGGTAACGTGTTTTGTGGCACTTAAGTACAGCTGCCATTAAAGAGGAGTTCGCTTGCTGGCCGTAAAAACGGTCGACCGGTGGAATTGTCTGCGGGCTTAATTGACTGACGGATCATCGGGAATGAGTCTTTCTGGCACATTGACCAGCAAGACTTCTCGCCCAATATTCTGCGAGACGCGTTTCCACATTTCATCAGGTTCAGAAAAGACATCGGTTGATTCGGCTGGTGCGATCAGCCAGCCACCAGCTTCCAGTTCCTCATCAAGTTGGCCAGGTCCCCAGCCAGCGTAACCACTGAAAACACGGAAGGGCTTGTTGGAGTGAGTAACTAACCGGTGGATGTTGTCTTTTTGAGTAGCGAGGTGGACACCCGGGATGATCTCTTCTTCCGACAGGAAAGTTGACATGTGAACGGCCATTAAAGGACCGTCGACGGGGCCTCCGTCATTGATCCGGGCATCGCAGTCACAACTGTCATCACTAAATAATGTCCAGACGTCTCCGACGGTTTTGGCGGTTGGGCGATTAAGGATAAATCCGATAGCCCCTTCCTCGGTATGTTGTATGATTAGCACTACGCTTTGAAAGAAATTCTTGTCTGGCAAGTGGGGAGAAGCGACCAGGAATTGTCCTCGCATGGAATTCATCGCTCTGATTGACCCCTCTGCAGGTGACCGTTGGCAAGACAGGAACTGTTTAGCTAAGTGATTCTTTCCAGACACAGCCAGCCCAGGAAAGCCCGACGCCAAAACCGATCAGTAGATTGGCGTCCCCCGCGCTAACTTGATTATTTGCACGTAAGTGTTCAATGACAATGGGAATGGTCGAGGAGACCGTGTTGCCCACATTCTCCAGTACGATCGGGAGTTTTTCTTCGGGTAATTCAAGCCGTTGTCGCAACTGGTCCAGCATCTTTAACGTCGCCTGGTGCATGACATATAAATTGATTTCCTCGCGTGAGGGTCCTGATGCACTCAGGACGTTCTCAACCAGTTCCGGGATGGCACCGATGGTGAAATTAATCAAGCTCGGACCGTCCATGTAGAGATCGCTGGGCCAACGGTGTCGGTGCCGAGGTTTAATTGCTGTTTCGGGTGTTCGGATGCCGCTTTGAGTTAACGTGAGCGTGTTGGCGCCGCTTCCGTCGGTACCAAACTGAAAGCCGCTCAGCGTCGGTTCTGGCGATGCTTCGATTAGCGTGGCAGCTGCCCCATCACCGAAAATAGTGCGTAAGCTACGGTCCGTTTCATGGATGTATTTACTGTACGTTTCCGCGGTAACCAGTAGCACGCGACGGGCCGTGCCGCCACGGATGAGGCCGTCAGCCAGGGACAAACCGTAGACGTATCCGGAACATCCCAGGTTAAAGTCAAGTGCACCACAGGAGGTCCGTAAGCCCAAGCGGTCTTGCATCAGGCAAGCTGTCGTGGGGAGTGGGTAGTCAGGTGTTTGCGTACAGAACAACAGGAAATCAATACTTTCGCGATCAATCTCGTGTTCACGGAACAATTTTTCTGCTGCTTGTACACCAAGATCTGAAGCACACTCGTCGGGTGCGGCAATATGTCGAGCCCGAATGCCCGTCTTGGAATAGATGAGATCTAGATTCCAGGAAGGAAATTCGTTCTGTAAATCGTCGTTGGTTTCGACCTTTTCTGGCAGAAAGACAGAAATCGGGCCGATCGCTCCAAAACTCACGAGGTTCTACCTTTTGTTGTGCCGGAGATGGCAAGGACGCAGAGTGCTATGACCTGATAGCCCTTGCCAGTTGAGAAACACTGTCCGGTGTTGTGACTGCGAATGAATCGTGACTGCAAGCCTCTAGTTTACCCTTGAAGCCAGTTGGAGACGATACCCCGTAGGATCGAGAAAACAGTTAAGTTTCTCGTCCCCAGTAAGCGTGGCGGATCAAAATCTCCCCCTCCAGTGGATTCTTTCCAGGCGCCTGTGGGATGTTTCGATATTATTGCCACGCTCAATGCCATGCTGGAACACCCAATTGTTCTAATCCGCAAAGTTCCTTTGTTGTTGGGGCTGCAGCGTTATTGAGGATGGTTTTGGCCTCTACTTTAGGCGGTTAAATTCCGACATTGGTCTATACGGAGAATCTGCTTTCTGCAACTTCCTTCAGGACGATGATTACCATGACGACCAGCTGGCTGAAA
>CAZXJC010000707.1:0-2691 GCA_964640885.1 uncultured Pirellulaceae bacterium
ATGAGCTGTTTTTGTTTCAACCTGCCCGTGGACAAGTTGTTTCAATATATGGATTGCTTCTTCTGGTTGAGGGAAGACCCTCCAGTTATTGATGTCTCTGTTGGCATTCACATAATCCTTGTCAGCTAAGCTACGTACCAGGTGTTCACTACACCCAACTTGTTTAGCTATGCTGCTAACTGTGTGCCTCATTGATTTTGTCCTCCTTAAAAGCCTTAAATAGGTTCTAATTTATACATAAGTTTAACCAATAAAAAAGGGGACATTTTATTTTTGTCCCCTGTTATTTCATACCTGCTCTTTTTTTAAACCTAGCTAATACTTCTCCTTCAAATATGTGTAGCTCCACTTGCCAGGCGAACAGTTTTGTATGTAGATATGCAAGTTTTCCCGATGTATTGTTTTCTTGATGGCATTTGCCTTTTTGCTTATATCCTCAAGGTCAAAGTCATCCTCATCCAAACCTTTCTCCTGTAGCCTTTGCCGCTCCTCTGTCAATTCCTCCTGAGCCATCTGCCTATATTTTTCAATGTGCTTACTGTCCGGGGATTCTTTCACCAACTCGAGGAATCGGTTGCACCTGTCTATACTTAGATTGCTTGGTGGGCGACCTTTCCTTCTTGTCTCCGCGGAAGCTAACACAGACTGGGAAGCAAGTTCCATCACTCTCTTAAGTATCTCCTTGGCTGAAGAATCCCCTTGACAAGCAGAAGCCACCCAACCCTCCAAGCTATGTGAGAAGAAAGGGTGCGACATAAAGCTTGTGTCTCTTGATAACAACTCCAGAAACGCTGATTCATCGCCACACCTTGCTAGCATAAACAACAGGCTCTCAAGCCTGTAGAAAGGTGACGTGGATTGGGCAAGTGAACCACTCGTATCAAACCAATGGTCCAGCAACTCTTTGTGCCAAAGCAACAATTCTGCCAGATCAGCTCTTTCTGCCAGTTCCTCTGCTGTAAAGTCAGGGGGTAGGCACCTACTACGTTGACTAGCTTTGGCATGTAACAAGGGATACTTTTTGAACCACTTGCTGTCCCTGTCAAACCAAAAAACGACAGGCTTATCTTCATACGCAGAGGGTTGCTTTGGAGGGAACATCTCTAAGGTCTTCTGAAATACGAGGCCAACTATAGCTTCAATCTCACGATCCCGCGTTTCCTTAATGCTTTGTATCAGGGACTCTTTAAATTCAGCTACAACACGATTCAGCTCTTCTAGTGAAACCTGTTTCTTTTCCATAATCGACGCCAATTATTTAATTGGCTTAAATTCTATATTCCACCTCTACCTGTACAAAAGCCTTAACTTAAATACAAGGCCACAGCAAATATGTAATAGGTTCAATTAATATCAATTAAATAATATTATAAATACATGGGTTTCCGTATTATATTAAATTGTTTATTAAAGAAATCATGCTTTTACTATAAAATCTCTGTAAGTTAGGCGTTTCTGCATTTCTATCAACAATATAGAAATATATACTGTTTACCCCCTTATAAACATGATACCATGCGCAAATATCATGATTGGATACTAAGTAGTAATACTCACCAAAGTTCTAGTTGGGACATATCTAAATGCTTTGATATACGCAACACAAAAATCTCCGGACTTCCATTTCTTTAACTTATGCAAGAGGTCTAAAAGATGAGTTAACATGGAATGATCAATTGACATAGTTGGTCGGTATAACACTCTGATTGCTCTACTAGCATACGCACTGGTATCGGCATGATAAGTTGAAGGGGATTCCGTACTGTTCCAAGTCCTGAATATCTTCGGAGCAGATCTGCTCTTTACAAACACCTGTTATAACGGATGCAACAATAGCACGTGCGAATGCTGCAAGAGCATTAGAGCAGAGTAGGTATACCTGAAGCACTGAAGGCAGTCAAGGAATATGAAATTGGCAATTGATAAATTGTATAGATGTCAGATACAGCTCTTGTGTTTCATTCATATCAAGCTCTCTATCTTATTAGGCTAAATGGAAATCTTAATCTAGGTCTCGGTTCTAAATTTGGGGAAAGGTCATAAAAATGATGAAGTCAGTTAATTGCATATTGTTGGTTTGCCTTTTGGGTTTGGTGGCACATACAAAGGAAACACAAGAACAACAGGTGGAAAGACTCATTGGAGAATTACAGGATGGGGATTCTAATGTGCGTTCAAATGCAGCTTACGCATTAAGTTCTATAGGAGAAGGTGCAGTGGATGCCGTGCCTGCCCTGATACAACTATTGCAGGACAAAGGTGCTGAGAGATTTGTTCGTGTCAATGTGGTATTGGCATTAAGTTCTATAGGAGCAGGTGCAGTGGATGCCGTGCCTGCTTTGAGACAACTATTGCAAGACAAGGATCTATATGTTCGTCGTATAGCGACTGAGGCATTAGAGAGTATAGGTGCACCTGATACACTTGAAGTACTTAATGCGCCACAAAAACAAAAGATTGAAAGATTAATTGGAGAGTTACAGGATCAAGATTGGGATATCCGAAATTCTGCTGCAATGGCATTAGGTCAGATAAGTATGATGGGTACACCTGATGCAATCAAGGCAGCAAAAGATGCCATCTCTGCTTTGAATCAAGCATTACAAGACGAAAATGTAAAGGTGCGCATGAGTGCAGAGCAGGCATTAGGACGGATAAACGTCAGTATGGCCCAAGGTCTTTTAGAAGAAG
>CAZXJC010000708.1:0-3601 GCA_964640885.1 uncultured Pirellulaceae bacterium
GCCCCGAGATAAAATCGATTAACGTGATTAGCTTTGCCCCGGAAGGCGTGCTCTTAATCGGAGACGGCCGTGGAGGCCAGATCGTTGCCCTAGAAACCGGCGACACTAAATGGCAGGCGGGCAAATTTAAGACGCTAGTGAACATTGATCAGCAACTTGCTGCCCGCGTTGGTGCTCCTCCAAAGGGAATCGAAATTATCGACATGGCGGTCAATCCGGCATCCGGCGTAGCTTATATTGCGGCCCGCAAGCAAGACGATAAGAGCAGCATCGTTTTCACCGTTGCTCCTTCCGGAAAAATTGGTCTCTTTGACACGGAAACCGCCGGCCATGTGCGCATCAAGCTCAGCTCGAAAACGGCCGCAGTCAGCGTCGTCACGGACGTTGCCTGGGCCGGTTCGCAAATCGTCGCTGCAGCACGCAGCAACGAAACCTTTTCATCAAAGATTTTCAGCATCGCCGCTCCGCTTTCGCAAGAAACGACCGGGCAGGTCTTTAGTGCTGAGACCTACCATGTCTCGCATGGTCGCTGGGAAACCAAAGCGCCGATGAGCGCATTGATTCCGATCAAGGAAAATGATGCCACGTACATCGTCGGCGCTTTTAGCTGCACGCCGGTTGTTAAATATCGGATTGACTCAATCAAACCCGGCGCGACCGTGAAGGGCTCTAGCATGATTGAGCTTGGCTCTGGAAACCGGCCGCTCGACATGTTTGTCTATGAGAAAGACGGTAAGCCATTTGTTCTCGCCAACACCTTTCGCTTCCACCATTCTCGCAAACCCTTCGGCCCGAGCCCGTACTGGACTGTGAAATTCCAGCAGGGCCTTTTAGCCGGAGAAGAGGCGGTTAACGACAAGGCCGTGCGAAGGCTCAAAGGCAAGTACGAACCGGCTACCGACAAGATTGAACTAGTCGAGGCTTATCACGGCGTGATGCAAATGGATCGCCTTGGTTCTGCTCACAGCCTTGCCGTCCGAGATACTGGAAAGGGGCTGGAGCTCGTTGCCATCCCGTTGCCCTAGTCAGCGTCGCTCTGCCTGCCCACCAACCATAGCAATTGGCTAGAAGATGTCCTCAATTGTGATTATCTGCGCGTTGGCAGTTTCGGCTGCCGAGGAAACGTGCCCGATTCATTTCATGGTCGGGAAGAGTGGTAAGGTCCGTATAGCTGCGGAGTTGTCTCGCCAACAAACCGAGGCGCTCCCCAGCGGCCTGCTTCCCCAGGAGTCGGGCGAAACGGTCTTGCGTCTGCAGCTGAAGAATGATGACGGGACCCTGGGCCCCAATATCTTTTCGTCTTATCTGCGGGAGAACGGGTCGCTGATTTTAACGCCCCGTTTTGGGCTGGTGCCCGGGCAAACCTACGTCGCCACGTTCCTGACCGCGGGGAAAACCACCGCTACGCGACTGCACCGCGTCCCCGTTGCCTACCGCCGTCCAGCGCCGGTTGTAAAAAACGTCTTTCCAACGGGAAGCCGTCTGCCGGCGAATCATCTGAAATTCTACATCCACTTTTCTCAACCAATGCGTGAGGGCCGTGAGATCTTTGAGAAGATCCGACTCGTCGACGCGAATGGCAAACGGGTAGGTGATCCGTGGCGGCGAAGAGAGCTCTGGAACAGCGACGCCACCCGCCTGACGCTGTGGATTCACCCCGGCCGAATCAAGACTGGCGTCAACCTTCGGAATGACGAGGGGCCCGTGCTTCTCCCGGCTAAAACCTATACGCTGCTGATCGACTCAGACCTGTACGGTGCAGACGGCCAGCGCTTGCGCGCCTACAAAAAGTCCTTTTCAACTACCGGTTTTGACCGAAAACGCCCGTTGCCGATTGAATGGAAGATCGATCGAATCCGATCTTCCACCCGCGACCGACTGCGAGTGCACTTTGGCGAAACGCTGGATGCCGCCTTGGCGAAACGTTGTCTCCGAATTTATGGGCCCGATGGGAAGCTGGTGACTGGTGAGATCACGTTGCAAGCCAAGGAAACGTCTTGGTCCTTCCTGCCCGCTAAGCCTTGGCTTAACGGTGGCTATCGACTCATCGTGGACCCGGATCTTGAAGACTTAGCGGGGAACACGCCCCGAAGGGTGTTTGATACAGATCTACGCAACAGCGAGCTAGACCCCGCTGTGCTGGACCTTGGGTTTCGCCCGCGCCCACGACAGTAGCAGCTAGCGCAAAAGTAGAGGCGAGCCGCCTGCAGGCAACCCGCCTCTACTCCTTACTCGTTAAGAGTTCCAAGCGACTTATTTCTTCTTCGCCTGAACTTCTTTCTGGACATTTACTGCGTCGGCGTCGACGAGTTTGGCAACCTTCTCTGACAATTTAGTCGCCAGCAATCCCGTCGGATCACAACCTTGAGCGATCGAAATGATTCGACCTCCCTTTTCGATGAGGAAGTTCGTCGGCATCTTGGTCGTGTCAAACACCTTCCAACTGGAGCCCTTGGAATCAACAGCATAGAGCATCGTCAGCTTCTTCTTCTTGACATAATTTTCAACCTTCTTGTCCGGCTCGCGGAAGACAGCCAGGCTAGTTAGGCCTTTGCCCTTGTAGGCTTTGTGGAGCTCTTGAAAGTAGGCCAACTCTTTATCGCAGCCACTGCAGCCACAGGTCAGCCGAACCAGGACGGGCCCCTTGGCCGAAAGTTTCTTCAGGTCAATCTGCTTGCCCGTGGTGTCCTTGATGATAAAGTTCGGTGCCTGAGCGCCGACCACAATCGTCTTTTCTGCCTTCTTGGCTTCGGCCTTCTTGTCGGCCGCGATTAGACCTTGCGAGGCCACCAGCGTAACCGCCAAGGCGGTTAATAAAATACGCTTCATAGCTAAACTCCCTGAAAAAGTTCGACAGTCTTAAATCACTTTGTTGATTAACTGCGTTAAGTGTAGACGCTGTCGGTTGCGAATGCTATAGCGAATCCTTTTTGCATCACCAAATAGAGGCTGCCGGCAGCAGATATTGGCCTTGAATCGCCAGGTTTTGCCTTTGATGGACCACTGCCGGGGAAGCGCCGTGCCCTTCTTTATCGAGCTTAAAACGCTGCAATGCACAAAACAGCCCTCGGATTAGCGTAGCGTACGGATCTTCCGGTACCAGGAATGGCCCGGTCGCACTTGCGGCGTCGAAGGCGACTGCTGTTGCGTGTAGCCCGGCGTGCTGTTGTAAAGATTGCGAGATACTCCCGTGCGGTAGTTAAAGGTATCTACTCTTGGAATGGAGGAGAAAAACGGCGACAAGGACATCCTGACATACCGACGGTCGGGCGAAACAACAGCTCCGGCCGTGAAATTTGTACCAGTTGGGAGCCATGTAACAATCGGGCGAAAGCCGACGCCAGCGTTATTTCGCCACTGCTGCTGTTGTCGAAGCAGTTGCTGGCGGTAAAGGAGTTGGCGCTGATAGGACACGATCGTCGCATCTAGTTGGGAGTTGTTCATGCCCCGCAATTTTTCTGTATAAGACTGGGCTAATTCTGGGTTTTGAACAGGGGAAATCAGCCTTGCGTAGAGCCAAGCTTGCTTTTCCTGTCTCGACCAATTCGCGACCGTTTCAGCCAGCTCGTTCCCGTGTTGCGCTTTCAGGAGGGCCGGAGAA
>CAZXJC010000709.1:0-6954 GCA_964640885.1 uncultured Pirellulaceae bacterium
TTGGGGACATGGTCAGTCTCGGTCGCTCGGTGTTACTATTTGGGTCCCGGGAGCAAATCGCTGAACGTTTAGCGCGGCTCCGTGAGGTAGAAGACAACGGGGACCCAACGATTAGTCCACCCCCTAAACCGTTGGGAAAGAACGTCTCATCGTTTGATTTCGAGCTTAACTGGCAAGAGGGGAATGATCTCCAGGCTACCTTGCATGCGCTGGAACCGCCCGATTTGCCTGATCGTCTCAGTCCCGGCCAGGCAGCTCAATTGGCAGAGGTATTGGAATATTTGCACATTCGCTTACGTAGCCTGTTAGGTTCTGTCACTTCTGACGACAAGAGTGAGCAACTGCAGTTGGAAACGCGAGAATGGCAGAACCTGTTGGATTTGCAGTGTCGTATTGCCGAATATTTGCGACAAATTGGTGACCCAGACCTTTCTCCTCCCTAAACGCGCCCGGCAATCCACGCAGCAGACGGGCTGAAATCCTTCTTTTATTCTCCTCCCGGTTGCTATGGTTGGCTGAATCGGGATTTGTACCTTACAATCAGCAAGCGTGTTATTGAGTTGGACACTCTTTTTTGGCGACGGAACGCGATTTTATGAGCTCACGCCCATTTGTTCACCTTCACTGTCACAGTCACTACAGTTTGCTTGATGGTGCAGCAACGATTCCTCGGCTACTTGATCGTGCCAAAGACCACGGCATGAATGCGCTAGCCTTAACCGACCATGGCAACTTGCATGGTGCCCTGCAGTTCTACCAGGCTGCCAAGGAGCGCGGGATTAATCCCATCATCGGTTACGAAGCTTACATTGCCCCTGACAGTCGATTCGAGAAGACCAGTGGCAAAATGAAGGAGTCCAGTTACCACTTAACATTACTGGCAAAGAACCGAGTTGGATTTCAGAACTTAATGCAGATGAGTTCTGCTGCTTACCTGGAAGGATTTTACTTCAAGCCACGAATTGACCGAGAACTACTCGAACAACACCAGGAAGGTATTGTTTGTTTGAGTGGCTGCTTGTCTAGCGAATTCAGTCGCATGCTACTCAACGGGCATGGCAATGATCACAACTTGGACCAGGCGATTGAAGTTGCTCAGTGGTTCCATCGTGTTTTTGGTGATCGATTTTTTATTGAGATCATGAATAACGGAATGGAATTGCAACGAATGGTTACCGAGGGGGCCGTCGATGTGGCCCGCCAGCTTGGCATTCCGATGGTAGCCACCAATGATGTTCATTACGTGGATCAGGCAGATGCCGATGCCCAGGACGTCATGCTCTGTATTAACACGGGGCGTTTTCGAACTGACACCACCCGCATGAAAATGGATGGCCAGGAATATTATCTGCGCAGCCAGGAAGAAATGTATAGTTCCTTCGCTGGTCTGGAAGAGGCAGTTTCTCGCACGCAAGAGATTGCCGATTCAGTCGACATTGATCTGAAACTGGGCGAACGACACTTTCCCACTTTCGAGCCGCCACAAGAGCTCTCCTCGATGGATTACTTGCGACAACTTTGCCTGCAAGGTTTAAAGGATCGCTATGCGGGTAATGAAGAGAGACTGTCCGATGGTGAACTGACTTCCCAGGTCATGGAGCGGCTGGACCGCGAGTTAGGTGTCATCGGCCAACTTGGTTTTGCCGATTATTTCCTGATCTGTTGGGACTTTGTCCGGCAAGCTCGTGATTCTGGTATCCCGGCTACTGCTCGCGGAAGTGGAGTCGGCGCACTGGTCTGTTACGCCCTTTATTTGAGTCATGTCTGTCCGCTGAAGTTCGGCTTACTGTTTGAACGGTTCTTAGATGTCAGTCGACGGGAAGCACCTGATATCGACATCGACTTCTGCAAAGAACACCGTGGCGAAATTATTCGCTACGTAAAAGAAAAGTATGGTGAATCAAATGTCGCTCAAATCGGTACCTTTGGCACGCTGGCTGCCAGGGCCGCTATCAAGGATACCGGTCGGGTGCTGGGGATTCCACTGAGTCGTGTCAATCAACTGACTGGCATGATTCCTAACGAACTGGGCATCTCCCTGGAAGAAGCGTTAGAGAAAAGTGATGAATTGGCCGGGCAATACAAGACAGACGGCGAGGTGCGCGAATTACTCGACGTTGCCAAGAAAATTGAAGGCTTAGCTCGTAACCTGGGAACTCACGCTGCCGCGGTTGTCATCGGTGACAAACCGTTAGATGAGTATCTCCCCCTGGGGAAGGTGACCGGTAAGGATGACGTCATCACCCAGTGGTCGATGAACGACGTGGAAGCCGCCGGGCTACTTAAAATGGACTTCCTGGGATTGCGAAACCTCACGATTTTGCGTCGCAGTGTTGATCTTGTTGAACAAACGACCGGGGAACGGATCGACCCGCAACAATTCCCCATGGATGATCCGGACACGTTTGCACTTTTCTGTCGTGGCGAAACCAAGGGAATTTTCCAATTCGAGAGCGGTGGTATCCGTGACCTGCTGCAACGGATGAAACCGGACAGTTTTCACGACATTATTGCGACCAACGCACTCTACCGTCCCGGACCCCTGGAAGGCGGTATGGTAGATGATTATGTAGCAGTCAAGCATGGGCGCAAGCAGGCTGAGTACAAACACCCGATCCTCAAGGAAATCCTCGCCGAAACACATGGCGTCATGGTTTACCAGGAACAGGTAATGAGAATCCTGAACCGATTTGGTGATATTGACCTGGCCGAAGCGTACACGTGCATCAAGGCAATCAGCAAGAAAAAAGAAAGCACCATTAACAAGAGCCGCGACGAGTTCTTGACTGGGGCAACCGAACGAGGCTTGCGCCGGCAGGAAGCAGAAGAATTGTGGTTCATGATTACCAAGTTCGCCGGCTATGGTTTCAACAAGAGTCATTCGACGGCTTATGCATTCATCGCCTATCAAACAGCCTATTTAAAAGCGCATTACCCGCTGGAATTTATGGCAGCCCTGTTATCCAGTGACATTTCAGGACGCAACTTCAAACGGAAAGATTCCCTCGTGGAACACCTGGAAGATTGCAACCGCATGGGAATCGAGGTCGTTGCACCACATGTCAACACGTCGGGAACCGAGTTTACCGTGGCCGACGGTAAAATCCACTTCGCTTTATCTGCCATTAAAGGCTGTGGCGGGTCAGCCGCTGATGCCATTGTGCATAATCGAGTCAAAGATGGACCATACCGGGACCTGTTTGATTTCTGTGAACGCGTCGAACCCACTGCCTGTGGTCGATCGGCGATCGAAACACTGACCAAGGCCGGCGCCTTTGCTGACTTGGGCGCAACTCGTCAGCAACTGACACTAATTATTGAACGCGCTCTGCAAGCGGGATCGTCCGCACTCTCCGATCGGCGCAGCGGCCAAAAGCGCCTGTTCGGACAATTAAGTAACGCCACGGACGATGAGGATGACGTTCCACTGCCAAACGTTCCGGAATTTGAAGAACGGGAACGGCTGGTCATGGAAAAAGAAGTTCTCGGCTTCTATCTTTCCAGTCACCCACTAGCTGAACACCGGGAACTGCTGACAAGCTTTTCCTCCCATACCACAACGCGCCTCTCAAAACTTTCTGACCGCACCGAAGTAATCATTGGGGGTCTGATTTCTTCTATCACACTGGCCCATACCAAGAATGGAAGGCCAGGATCACCTACGAAGTATGCGAACTTCGACATGGAAGATATCGAAGGGACCGTACGTTGCATCATGTGGCCAGATTCTTTTCAACGGTTTGAACCGCTGCTTGAACCGGACAGCATTCTGCTTGTCCGTGGCAATGTGGACCGACGTGGTGGAGGTGATGAAGTCAACCTGATCGTCGATGAGCTAATCTCCCTGGACCAGTTGGACGACCGATGTACCAAGGGAATGGTAATTCGGGTAGATGAGTTGAAACACGGGGATCGGGTACTGCCTCAAATTTATGAAATTCTGAGGGCCTACCCGGGAAATCAGGAAGTTCGCTTGCTCCTTGACTTGGCCGATGGACATCGCGTGGCCATGAAAGCAGATCGCCTGCAAATTCACGTCAACGCGGAATTAAAGGATCGCATGGACGATCTCTTGGGCAATCACAACTACCAAATGATCACACAATTCCCAAAAGCATCCTGAGCGAGAAAAAATCGACCTAAAGTGGTGATTTAGCGCGATCTAAACCGGCTTCAATCGGGTTAAAGAACTGTCGGTTGTGCTAATTTGAATGCGGGAAAACCCGTTTCCCATTTGGCTTAGTCAGCCGACATTTTTGTGCGCCAACCTCTTTTCTACTGCGAAGACCGGTACCAGGTCCTATTTGACCTTGTTAGGAAAGTACTCGTGGTCGCGCTTCCGCAGCAACTCCGCCTTCACGATCCTATCAGGATCTACCTGGCGTGCTTTCTCATTATCTGGATCAACTCGTTGTAGTTTTACTAGCGTGTCGAAACCTGTCAGGATGCGCCCGAACACCGTGTGTTTACCATTTAGATTCGGAGTTGCCCGGAAGGTGATAAAAAACTGGGATCCCCCGGTATCCGGCCCCGCGTGAGCCATGCTCAAGGAACCACGAAAATGCTTACGGAAATTCTCCTGGTCACATTCGCAATGGATACTGTATCCCGCATCTCCCGTACCGTCTCCTTTTGGGCAACCGGTTTGTGCCACAAAATTCTTCAGCACACGATGGAACAACTTGTTATCGTAAAATCCAGTTTCAACCAGCCTGACAAAATTTCCTACCGTGTCGGGTGCTTCATTCTCAAACAACTCGATAATGATTTCACCCTGACTCGTGGCTAACTTGACTCTCGGTAAATCATCCGCAGCTGCCTCGCGTTTACGAATCTTCGCCTCTTCTTTCCAAAACTTGATGTACTCAGCAGAGTAGGCCAGGTGATTTTGTCCAGCCGGCGTAATGGCATTCTTTAGTTCTGCTTCTTTAAGATATTTCTGGGCAGATTCAAAATCGTTTAAAGCAAAGCTGGCATGTCCCGCCAAGTCATAAATGTCGCGATGATCGCACTTGTGCTCAATCAAGGTTACAGCCATTTTCTGAACCACTTCGTAACGATCTTGATCCAACGCGTCTTTCAACATCCGCACGAGAAAGCGAGTTAGTTCACGTGATTCATTCGGAGACTCAACAAATGCCCCCAAGGCTGCCGCCCGCAAAGAAACCAGTAACTTATCGCCTTCCTTGCCCGTCAAGGCGAATTGTTGACGAACCTTTTCTATCTCGACACCCTTGGCTGCCTGATACTTGATACGCAAATCAGCCAGTTTCCGAAGCATATTTTTCCATTCCGTCAGCTTCTCTGCGTAAGCCAAAGCCGCCGGTTTACTCTTTTTTTTGTCGTCTTTGGTTGCTTCCTGAGCCACCATCGAAAACCCGCTGGCAGCCACGCCAACTGCCAAAACTAATGTGCAAAGGACTGTTTTTCTTACTCGTTTCTGCAAAAACAACATCTCGCATCCATCTCCTAATAACTGATCCAATCTCATCGCCTAATGATCATTCCCAGTAATCTATAGCTTAACGACCGCTACGTCTCGACGGAACCTCTTATCCCTAGAAGCCTCCTGGCAGTATAAGATAGACGCTCTGGAAAGCATAATAACGCGTCCGGTGGGATCGAGTCCCCTAGAAACAGAGTCTGCTGGCAAACAGACACCTGACTTCCGGTCTCTGTACCCGCACTGCGCAAGACCCACAACTGGCAAAACAACGATGGCTCGTAAACCCAAAAGTTCATCTTCCCCAGGTACTGGCAGCGGGGATTCCGCGATCAGTACGATCCGGATTATTGGGGGACGGTTGCGAGGTCAGACAATCCAATACAGTGGTGACAGGCGAACACGACCGATGAAGGACCGGGTGCGTGAAGCGGCCTTTAACCTGGTTGGACCGGCTATCAAAAATCGCCTGGTAATCGACCTGTTCGCAGGCACCGGGGCAATCGGCCTGGAAGCAATGAGCCGAGGCGCTAACCAGGCAGTCCTGTTAGAACAGCACTTTCCAACCGTTCGACTGATTGAAGAAAACGTAACATCACTGAAACTCAACGAACAAGTCGAAGTCATCGGAACCGATACCTTCTACTGGGCAAAGCATCGCATGCCGAACCACCAGTGCCTCAGGGACAGCAACCCCTGGGTTGTTTTCTGTTCGCCACCCTACCTGTTCTATACCGAACGCTGGACCGACATGGAACAATTAATTCTCACTGTCTGCCGACTGGCACCCCCGCAAAGCCTGCTCGTGTTGGAAACCGACGAGCATCTTGATCTGGCCCGTTTACCATGGTCAGATCAATGGGACGTTCGGACCTACCCGCCCGCCGTACTGGGCATCCTCACCATCCAAGAGGATCTCAAGTAAAGTACCTGTTAGCCTTTGGACTGTGTTGCCTGGAATATCACAGTTCACCTTTTCTTTAAAGAGAATTTCATGGATATCCACAACGTTCAAGAAGTACCCGCCTTCACCACCAAAGATGGTTCCGTCATTCGGGAGCTTCTTGCGCATCGCAATTCCGTGATCCGACACCAGAGCCTGGCCGAGGCACGCGTTCCACCCGGAGTTTCCACCGCTCCACACTACCACCCCCGAACAGAAGAAATCTATTACATCCTTACGGGCACTGCGAACATGACCATCGGAAAAGAAACACATCCAGTAGGTCGTGGAGATGCCATTGCCATTCCACCAGGGCAAGTCCATGCCATCACCAACACGGGCACTGAAATGTTAACGTTCCTCTGTTGCTGCGCTCCCGGCTACGACCACGATGCCACGCTGCTAGTCGAAACCTAGAGCGTGGCCCCGTCCGCACTTGCTATCACTAGCCAATCAACGGTCCTCCCAGCAGAGCATCCGCTAGCTCTTAACCTCCGTCAGCTGCGAGTCGATCCTACCTAATCAAAACAACCGTTACAGTTTGCGGTATGAGCAAGAATCGGCCGAA
>CAZXJC010000710.1:0-4055 GCA_964640885.1 uncultured Pirellulaceae bacterium
TCCCGGTGCCCTTCACTAATATAAAAGACTGCCCGCCGGTCACCAGGTTTACTACCCTCCATTAAATTCACACGAGCTTTTGGGTATCCCTTGGAACGATAGAATTCCAAGATCTTGCGTCGGGCGTCGTCAAGAACATAGGTGTTCAAGGCACTGCCAGGTTCCAGGTTAGTTTGTTTTTGAAGTTGCTTGTCAGATATGCCGCGAATGCCAAGGTAGAGAACTTGTTCGATGGTTGGCCGTTCGAACACTTCAAAACTAACGACGATGCCCTCTGGTACTCGCCTTGTAAACGTTCGCACGTTACGAATTAATCCGGAGCGGTAAAGACGCCGGACATCTGATTGCACGACCTGGGAACTAAATGCACGGTTTGTACTTGTCGTAATAAACGAGAGAAGTTTTTCTGTTGTCAGGTTGCGATTGCCGGTGATTTCGATGTCAACAATCGGAATTCCGTCATACTTCTCATCTGCTAATCTAAGCTTTTCTGGTGCCGGAGCAGTTGGTGATGAACTGGTAAAGGTAGCCGGAGCAAGAGGTGGATTGCCTATTGGAAATTGCCCCTGGCTCAACCCGGGGCGTGTAGCCAAGCTGAGGATCAAGCTAATACAGAGCAAGTAAAATGATTTCATACCAGGACCAGAAAACAACAGATTCCTGAAACAGGAATTGGTAATGTGCAATGATGAGATAAGTTGAGTGCGGGGTACGGTCTACGGCAGGTTTTCGTGTTGATACCCTGGAGAATAGTGTTCTTTTCACACAGGTAGGGCCTGTGTGGGAGGCGTAGAAATACTCGAAATCAGGGGACCGTACAAGCCGAATTCCCTGACTTGTGCGGGAAAATAGGTAGAACAGGAGGGACTGGCAGGTGAGATGTCCTGTTCTCGCCAGTTCATAGGTTTGGCAGTAGCCAATTGCTAGAAATCGGTTGGCGGCGGGTCCTGATTAAAGCTGTCAAATTCCTCGAATCGGTCAGGGGCTCGGTCGTGAAATCGAGTGTATTCTTTTTCCCAGACCAATTCTGCGGTCCCTACCGGACCGTTTCGCTGCTTGGCAATAATAACTTCAGCTTTACCAGCCAGTTCTTCATCGACTTCACCATGATGATAGTATTCTTCACGGTGGATGAACATGACGATATCTGCGTCCTGTTCGATGGCTCCCGATTCTCGCAGATGGCTTAACCTGGGATGATGATCACGGCTATCTTCCGCTTGTCGGTTGAGCTGTGCCAGGCAGAGGACCGGGACATCAAGTTCACGGGCTAGACCTTTTAGGCGGCGAGCGATTCGGGCGACTTGTTCTTGCCTGGGATCGCGAGTATTATCTGGTTCGATCAATTGCAGGTAATCAATAACAATCAGTCCTAAACGGCCTTCCGAACGGACAATGCGGCGAGCGGCCGCAGCGATTTCGGAGACGGTGCGACTTGGTGAATCATCAACGTACAGCGGTGACTGGCTGATTTCACCGGCTTTTTCTACAAGCCGTTTTCGGTCTTCGCCACTGATTGTTCCATTACGCAGGCGGTGGCTGTTGACACGGGCTACACTGCACAAGAGACGATCTCCCAACTCTGCCTCTGACATTTCCAGGCTGACGAATAGTACAGGGAACTTTCCTTGAATTGAAACGGCTTCAGCAATATTCATTGCCAGTGCTGTTTTTCCCATCGCGGGTCGAGCTGCCAGGATTGCCAGTTCAGAGTTGTGAAGTCCACCAGTCATTTCATCCAAGCGGGCAAACAGTGTGGGGACACCTGTTTCTGTGGTTTGCCCACTCATGCGCAGTTCTAAACGATCCATGGCTCGATGGAGGATGTCGTTTAACGAGTTGACATTTTTTGCGCCACGATCATCGACAATACTAAAGATCTTCTGTTCCGAATCGCTGAGCAGCCCGCGGGCATCAGCAGTTTGGTCATATGCTTCCTGGAGGATTTCAGTGCTGACGTTAATCAGGGAACGGAAAGTCGATTTTTCAAGAACAATCTGGGCGTAATACTTGGCGTGGGCCGCATTGGGTACGGCGCGTCCGATTCGAGCCAGGTAAGCGGTTCCACCAATCGCTTCGAAAACGCCGGCAGATTTTAGATGATCGACAAGAATGACCGCATCAATCGTGGCACCTGCGTCATGAAGCTGCATCATGTGACGGAACAAAGTGCGATTGGCATCATCGTAAAAGTCATTTTCTCTCAAGATTAGGGCGATGTCATCACAGGTATCGGGCTTAAGTAGCAGGCTACCCAAAACACCATGTTCGGCACTCAAATCAAACGGAGGTTGCCTATCGAGAATATGGGGCGCTGAGGAAGCGTCGGATCGTTTGCCGTCGACTAGTGCCAGTGACATCAGATGAGAACCTTCCGTGACGGCCTATAGGATTGGAGATCATTCCACTGGCCGTGTCCAAACAAGCAACCACGTGTGGTTGAAAGGGGGTGACAGACGCCAATGATAGCGACTTTTAACGAGATGGCAACAGTCTTGTTCAAACTGGCTCAATTCGCTGGCCCAAGGAGTCCCTGGTTTCTTATCCAGCTAAGGTTTTAGGAGGATGCCGCAGCTTCTTCCTCGCCGGAACCTTGGACGACCCAGACCTTTAGATCCGATTCAATTTCATCGTGAAGTCGAATTTTAACTGTGTAGAGGGCCAGTTCACGCAGCGGCCCATCCAATCGGATTTGGTCCGGGGAAATGGTGATATCATTCTGCTTGAGTGCGGCGGCAATTTCTTTTGCACCGACACTACCGTAGAGGTGGCCATCTTCATTGGCATTCGCCTCGATCGTAACGCTCTGTTCAAGCAACTGGTTCGCTAACTTCTGAAGATCGCTAAGTCGTTGATCCTCAATCGCTTGAAGCTTGGTCTTGTGTTTTTCGACCATTCGTTGGTGATGGTCCGTGGCAATTGTAGCTAACCCTTGGGGGATCAGGTAATTAAAAGCGTGGCCTAGCTTAACCTCGACGATATCTCCATGACGCCCTAAATTCTCTACTGTCTGGATCAACAATAGTTGCACGCCCCCATTGGGTCCCTTTGGTAAGCGTTTGAAGCGGGTTTTGTTCGGTCTTGTCATAGCAGCACCTGATTGCCAGTGGGCAGTGTTTCTTAGTTTGTTCTTTTAGTGGTTAATAATCTTGTTACGGTTCTTGGCTGTTGCAGTCAGTAGACGCAAAGCTTGTCTTGGTGAGTTAAAACGGAATCTCGTCATCCGGCGGAGCTGATTGTCCGGAAGGTCCGGCAGCCGGAGCTGGTTGACTGTACTGATCTTGGTGGCCTCCAGAATTTCCTCGCGAAGAACTGCCACCACCGCCACCACCACCGCCACCACGGCCACCGAGCATCTGCATCCGTTCACCGGTTACACGCAGTTTAGATCGTTTTTGGCCGTCCGTTTCCCAGGAATCCAAACGCAAGCGGCCTTCAATCAAGATTGGTGAACCCTTGCTCAAATACTCGCTGGCAACTTCGGCAGTTCGCGCCCATAAAGTGACGTCTACAAAAGTTGTCTCTTCAACCCATTCTCCACTTTGATTTTTTCTGCGGTCATTTACAGCCAGGCCAACTTCCGTGACGGCCGTGCCACCCTGGGTGTATTTTAATTCAACGTCACGCGTCAGGTTTCCTACAAGTATTACTCGATTAAAACTTGCCATGCTTACGCTCCTTCTTTTTGAACACGTGGTCCCTTAATTTCCTTGGTGGAGCCAGTGGTCCAACGGTGCTTGTGTCCGATTGAATTGATCTGACTCTTCGTTCCTGTGCGATTCCAGTTTAACGGTTTCCTGCTTAGTGCAAACGGTGTGACAGCGACTGTCAGTGCCATTGCAAAAAGGGGCAAGGCGACCGCTAGTTGCTGTACAAATGTTCCCCTGTCAGGGTTTACTTTATTAAATCAGTGGCATGCTCGCAAGTTTGCGACTACCCGATCACGAGTTCAGCCCTCTTCAGTTGCTTCTTCAGTTGCTTCTTCAGTTGCTTCTTCAGTTGCTTCTTCAGTTGCTTCTTCAGTTGCTTCTTCAGTTGCTTCTTCAGTTGCTTCT
>CAZXJC010000711.1:0-5091 GCA_964640885.1 uncultured Pirellulaceae bacterium
ACTCCGTAACGATTGATGCCATGGAAAAAGGCCATGAAGCGATAGTAATCTCGCTGTGGTAACGGGTCCAACTTATGGTCATGGCAACGGGCGCAATTTAGGGTTAGCCCGAGAAAGACCTGGGAAGTGGTCGTCACGATATCATCGAGATCCTCGTACAGTTCCTGCTGACGATCAACTGGCTCGTCCTGCCAGGTTCCCAATCGGTAGTAGCCGGTAGCAATCAGCTGGTCCGCGGTACGCTCCGACAACTCGTCACCAGCCAGTTGTTCCAGAATAAACTGGTCGTACGGTTTATCTTGATTCAAAGAACGAATGACGTAATCACGATAACGCCACACAAAGGGCTTCGTTCCATCTCGCTCGTAACTGTTCGACTCCGCATAACGAACCAGGTCCAGCCAGTGTCGCCCCGCGCGTTCACCATATTGCGGTGAATCCAGCAATTCATCCACGACTTTTTCCAGGGCCTGCGGCGATCCATCTGCCAGGAATTCCCTCATCGCTTCCGGGGATGGTGGCAAACCGGTCAGGTTATAGTAAAGGCGTCTTAAGAGGGCTGTTTTCTCCGCCGGTGCCGAGGGAACCAAACCTGCCTCTTCTAGCCTGGCCAGTACAAAGGCATCGATGGGATTCTTGACCCAGTCACCCTGCTGCACCTTTGGCACCACAGGACGGGATACTGGCTGAAACGACCAAAATTTTCGGGCCTTGGCATCGACTGCCGGTGGGCCTGGGGCATGTGGTTTAATCACGATCGCTTTGTCGTCAAACGGTAAATCCTGTTTCACCCAGCGAGTCAACACATCGATTTCACGTTGGGGCAGTTTACCGGTCGGTGGCATCTCCAAGGATTCGTAGTTGATCGCCTCCAACAACAGGCTCTTGGCAGGTTCGGTCAATGAAACCGCCGGCCCCGTTTCACCACCACGCAACACGTCGGCACGGCTCGTTAAACGCAACTTGCCACGAATCTTTGCTTCTCCACCATGGCATTTAATGCAACGACTCTCCAGGATCGGTTTTACTTGCTGGCGAAAGAACTCCAACTGCTCCGCTGTTGCCTTGGCCACGGTCGACTTGCCAGCTGGCTCCTGCGCGATGACTTTTTGCGGCACCAAACTGGCCACCACTAGCAACAGCAAAACCGTGGACCCAATTCGCAGCCGACGGCTGACTCCAGTGCACCGATTCATCGTTTCGCCCACGACGTCGCTCTCCCAATCCTGTTTAGACAGCGTCAGATCAACGTTGTCTGAAGCTTATAAAATGGTCAAACCTCCATTATAAGTGTTAATGAGAAATCAACAAACCCAGGCGGGAAGCCTGCCCGCAAGAACAGAAAACCGGTCGCTGCTCTGTTCCCATGAAAAACAGAACAACGACCGGCTGGGGAAAACTGTTGTTATTTAGCTCCCTGGGAAGCTAAATAACAGTAATGAATCTCAGGCTTAACTGCCTTCGACCGATACCTGGGACCAGACACCCGAATTCAATTTTTCAGCGTTCGTCTGTTCCAATTTGAATCCGGTCTTCTGCTCATATTCATAGGCCAGGGCAGCCAGGGCGAAACCGTTCTCAATCACGGCCTCGTTAATCAGCTGCTTATCGCCAGATCGATAGACATAAGCAATCTGCGTCCCTGCCTGATCTTCCGAGCCCACCGAAGAGTCAAAATCGAGGTGAACAATTTGACCTTCAAATTCCTTCTTCATATAGGCCACGGCTGCGTTATGAACTCTTGGGTAAACCTCAGCGCTGGTCACTGCATCCAGTCCCAACAAGCGAACTTTACGAGTTTCACCATTTTGAGAAACCAATACGTGGGTCGTGTCAATAATCTTCACGATTCGTACGGGCGCCACATTCGGCTGCTCTACTCTGACCACTCGCGTCCCGATATAAGTTCGTCGAACCGGTCTCAAGGAACCGATCGAAATACTAACCCTGGGAAGTCGCGGACGAACCACCACCGGGGGAGCGATGATCACCGGGGGAAGAGGTGCCGGAGTTACAACCGGTGGTGTGGAGGGAATTACAATCGGTGGTGTGGTAGGAAGTGGCGCTGGAATCAGCCCGGGACCGGGCGCCGGAAGCACAATTGGCGGCGTGGAGGGAAGCGGCGCTGGAATCAGCGTGGGGACCGGCGGCGCTGGCGGTCCGGACAGTCGCGCTGGTCGGACCCTGGGAGTCTTGCCTGGCTTGGACGGCAGAGCCGGATTCTTTGTTCTACTGGCAGGGCCTGACAATCGAGAAGAATCTCTCTTCGAATTAGACTTGGTGTTCTTCTGGGGGGCCCGACGTCCCTTGGCAGGTTTTGCCTCGAGCGAGGCTGGTCCATTACTGGCAACCAGGAAAGTGGCAACCAAAAACAAGGTAAATAAGTGGCGTCTCATGATTCTTCTCCTTTTGCTCTAAAACTGGGGAGCTGTATTCAGGTTTCAGGTTCTTCCAAACTATATCTCTCAGGAGTACAAACACCTGTTTTTCACCGAAGCCCCGCTAAAATTGCCAGGCCCCAAACCACGGCTCAGAGAAAACCATTTTTCTCACGTTTTTAGGCCATATTGAGCGAGTCCTAAGAGCAGTCCTGGTGTTTCCTATGATGATACGCTGCAGTTGCCGTTGACGAGAGAAACAGGTACGCCAAAATGAACACTAGTGTGACTGTTTTCAACGCATCTGACTTTGCCTTTGCGAAATACCCCATGACAGACGAAGCTCATCTTCACGAACAGGTCCTGCAGCAACTTCGTGATGATGGTGAACCTACGCTTGCAAAACTGTTTGACGAACACCGGGACCGCTTGCTGCGGATGGTTGCATTTCGCATCGACAATCGTTTGCACGGTCGGGTTGATCCGACCGATGTGGTGCAAGAATCTTACCTGGAAGCCGTGAAGCGAATCCCACACTACCTGGCAAACCCGGCAGTTTCCGTTTTTGTTTGGATACGTTCGATCACCGGCCAGACACTGATCAACGTCCATCGCCGGCATCTGAAAGCCAAGAGACGCGATGCGGGGCGGGAAGTCCGTCGCCGACCAGGTGCTGCCCCGCAAGCTACTTCCGTATCCCTGGCAGCACATTTAATCGGCCAACAAACTTCACCGAGCCAGGCTGCCATGCGTGCCGAGGCACTGGTCGGAATCGAACAGGCACTTGAGCAGATGGACGACATGGACCGCGAAGTCCTGGTCTTAAGACATTTTGAAGAGCTTAGCAACCAGGAAACCGCGGAGACCCTCGGCCTGCAGAAGTCAGCTGCCAGTAACCGCTACATACGGGCTCTAAAACGACTGCGGGAAATACTCGTCGATACCCCGGGACTTTCCTTCTCTTAAGAGTAACCTCCAGACCGTTCTCAACTCATGTCTCACGACCCCACACAGCAGAATCCTGTCGAAGTTCTGGCCGAAGAATTCGCTCAGCGAATTCGCAACGGGGAGCATCCGTCCATTACGGATTACGTTAAGCAACATCCGAATCACGCGGAAGAAATCGAATCCTTGTTCCCATCAATTGCCATGATGGAACAACTGAAACAGCAAAAGCAGGAATCGCAAGACCAACGACCAGTCGCGGTAAAAACTCCGGCCGACATGCCCAAGCAGTTGGGCGATTTTCGGATCCTGCGGGAAATTGGCCGTGGCGGCATGGGAATCGTCTACGAAGCATGGCAACAGTCTCTGGCCCGTCGGGTAGCTCTCAAGGTACTCCCCACCGAAGGAATCGGGCGTAGCGAAAAGCAGATTGAACGGTTTCTAAGAGAAGCCAAGGCTGCCGGACGACTGCACCATACCAACATTGTCCCGGTCTTTGGTGTCGGACAACACAATGGCATTTACTTTTACGTCATGCAACTGATCGAAGGATATGGCCTGGACGCTTTACTGGAATATCATCAATTACAACGCGACCGGTCTGCGGCCGAAACTGATGATAACATGGCACTCGCAAACACCGCGGCTTCCTTGGCTGATCCTGGTACAGCCGCGGTCACCCGCTGGACCAGCGACAACACGCAAACTCATCAGCCGGAGGGGGCAGCCTCCCCGGAATTAATCTCTCCCGTTTTCCCAGAGGATTCTGCTTCCAGCGCTTCCAATCCACTAGCCCTCGTAACTGATCCTGAAGGTCGTCTGCAGTTGGGCTGGATTCAAATTGCAAACATTGGCATTCAAGTCGCAGATGCTGTTCACTACGCACACCTGCATGGCATCCTGCACCGTGATATCAAACCAGCCAACCTGCTCATTGCCAGCGAGCACAATGTCTGGATCACGGATTTCGGACTGGCCAAGGCAGCAGGAAATAACAACCTGACCCAAACTGGCGCCGTAGTGGGAACTTTGCGTTACATGGCAGCCGAGCAGTTTGAAGGGACCTGTAACGCGATCAGCGAGGTCTACAGCCTGGGAATTACGCTCCATGAGTTGGCTGCACTGGAGCCAGCCTTTGGGCAGGAGAGTCGCATGGAGTTAATTCGCAAGATCATGGAGGGTTCTGTCCCCTCCTTGCGGAACTTGCGACCAGATATTCCCCGCGACCTGGAAACAATCCTTCAGAAAGCCACCGCTCGCGAACCATCGCAACGATACGCAACAGCCCAAGACCTGGCTGCCGATTTACGCCGCTTTCGCGATGATCGACCGATCTTGGCGAGACGAAGTACCACGCTCCAAAAAATTCGCCACTGGAGTCGCCGCAATCGGCCACTGGCAATCAGCCTTTCGGCCGCCGCTTGCCTGCTGTTGATCGCCACGATCACTGCTTCCTGCGGTTACCTCTGGACATCACGTGCCTACCAGCGGCTTACTGCCCAACAAAAAATAACTAAAACAGCTAACAAAAACGCCGTCGAAGAGCGCAAGAAGGCAGAACAACACGCCGAACATGCTCAACATAACTTCGAGGTTGCCATGGAAGCCCTGGAACGCATCTTTGCTTCCGTCGGCCACACCAAGGCATCCGGGCAACTGGCTGACTTTGATGATCAGGAGTCGTGGCTCTCAATGCCCCAAGCACCCCCGGTCACTCCTAGGGAAGCTCAATTATTAAAGGACATGCTGACTTTTTATGACCAGTTCA
>CAZXJC010000712.1:0-2958 GCA_964640885.1 uncultured Pirellulaceae bacterium
AAGGACGAGTGCTCCAGTTCCATTCGAGACGGTTACGTAATCATTAGTTCCATTGCCCAGGCTCAACGCCATTTCCGACAGTCCAACTCGGACCACAGAGCTACCGTTTGAGTCCACCTGCTCGAAGGTGACGTTGCCAGAGAGGGTCTGGGTGCCGACCACAAGGGTGACATTGTTCCCTTCGAGTCGCACTACATCGCCCTCAGGGATATCTAGCCGCTCGGCCTGTTCATCAATAATAAAGGTTTCATCCACTGGTTGCCCGGTGGTGTTAATGACGGCACCGAACGTTCCACTAATCGTGACGGGTAATTCATTACTGGTACCAAAGGTGCCAGAGACGGCCATGGCCATTCCGGATTCGGTTTTGAGCAGCAAGCCCTCGCAGTCAGTAAGCGAGACAATCGGAGAATAGCCTGAGTCGAGTCCCAGCGCGATATTCACATCGGTTGCCGCGGCCCGGATCACCGTTTCGTTGTCAGCGGTGGTCGCCTGCTCAAACTGAAAAGTACCCTCGGCCGACATGCCAGCTACCTGGAGATCGGCGATCTCGACTTCGACCTTGAGATACGGACCGCTCGGAACGTCGATGTCTACATCCCCAACCTCTTCCGCAACCGGCTCTAGCATATTATTGAAAGTCATCGAGCCGGTAACGGTGGCAAGGGCGCCGTCGCCCAGATCCACGTCCACCTGTCCCTCGAGCGTCCCAGCGGCCCCTTGGGGCGTCGAAATAAACGCGCCCGAGCCGTCCGAGAGTATTACCACCCCATCGCCCAGGTTGAGAGCAACGTCCTGGGCAGTCATTTTCAGGATCTGCTGTTGGCTACCATTTTCGCTGACGGCATGTCGTTCGATCAAAAAGCGGCCAGTGAGGGTCTGGTCAAGGATGCTCAGTTCCGCAAGATCGCCCGCTTTACCGACGGCCACACGGACATATGGGCCCTCGCTCAAATCTAACGTGACCTCGCGATCACCAAGGTCGACAGTAGAATTCACCGGATTGTCGGTTTGATTGATCTCTACCGCGATTGGGCCATCAAAGCTGACACCGGGGATGTCGAACGCCACGTTGCCAGACAGGGTTCCGGCCAGGCCACTGTCGGTACGCAGGAAAAAGCCCTCGCCTGCATCAAGCTGTACGAGATTGGCAAGTTGAAGACTTGCATTACTAGCAATAATCGCCGTCTCGGTTTCCTGGCCGACTTCCACTTGTTGGAATCCGAAATCGCCGGAGATGATCAGATCGCCCAGGCTCAATGCCAGGTCGGTTCCTGTCACCTTAACGTAGGGCCCAGCAGGCAGATTCAGATCGATGACGGTTTCGTCAACCGCAATCTGGTCGTTCACTAGCTGTGAGGTTGTATTGACAGACACGCCGAGGTCGCCGCTAACGCTAAACCCTTCACCGCCTGCGTTCACTGAGGCGGAGAGCGTGCCGGCAACACCTGCATCGTTAGCCAAGAAGTAGCCGCTTCCATCAGTTACGGTGACGGCGTCGCCGCCAAGAGAAAGGCCCACTTCAGTCGCCGCCATCCGGACCTGGCGTTGCCCATAGCCATTAGTCGTTTGCTCGAGCAGGTAGACACCCGTTAGGCTCTGGCCTAACACCGTCAGCGTCGCTGCATTTCCGCTCTCACCAACCTGCAGCGTCATCCGTGGTCCGGCGTCGACCGAAAGGTCAAAAGTTGTGTTCCCGGTGGGTATTGTTTCATTGACCGGGCTATCTGTCGTGTTAAATGAAATGTGCGACGTGCCCGTCAATTGGAAGTGCTCAGTGTCGGCCGCGAGCGTTACGGACATCCTGCCCGCGGCACCGGCTGGTAGTAAGGCCAGGTAACCCTGCGCAAGGCTTGCCGTTGCGAGGGTCTCAGCTTCGGTCCCCAACTCCAGCACGGCATCGTTGATTCCAATAGTGACGATTCGCTGTCCGTTTTCTTGCGTTTGCTGCTGAACAGTCAAGGTTCCGACCTGTAGGCTCTGGCCCAGCAGGTCAATAGTCGCGGGGGCCGCCACGCCTTGCGTGCCGACATGGTAAAGCTGGTTCTGCGGGTCGAGGGAATCAAATTCCAGGCCGGCATCATCGCCCGGGAAAACAAAGCTCTCGAACTGCTGATCGACCGCTTCGGCATCCACGAATTGAATCTCTACGAGATCAATTGAGCTACCATCCACGATTGAGCCTAAATGAAGATCAGCCGTCGCATGGACTCCAGTACCAAGGGATGCTGGAGCCGGGTACGCGTCATTTCCATCCTGGAGATAAACGAGATTCTCGCTTCCGTTGACGCCCAGAACAATATCGAGTTCGCCGTCGCCGTTCACGTCACCTGTCGCCACACTGGTAACCGCTGCATTCGAATTGGGCAGTGGGATGTTTGCATTAAACTGACCGTTTATCTCGTTGTAGGGATGGAGCGTAGCAAGTTGCTCATCATTCGTTACGAGAATACTTGCGCCGGCGGCGCCGATGTCACTTTGGATTAGGATGTCGGTGGTTGCCGTCGGCTGAGTGCAGTAGTCAGCACCCACCGCGCAAATCGTCACAGCCGCGGCGAAGGCGAAATCGTGGTCACGGTGATCCTCGACATCCAGAAACTGTGTTGCCCCGAGACTGCTGCCGCTAACGGTGACTTGGTCCGCGGAAACCACGACCGTGAACGGGTGGAGAGTTAGATTGCCGACACTGGCCTGGTTGTCGATAGCGGCCAGAATCGCAGCGGACAAGTCCGCGTGGCGGAGAAAGTCGGACGTGGTGTCAGCCGCGACGGAAACGTTCAGCGTTTCATCAACGAGGGGGTCGTTGTTGCTGTCTTGCAAAAGAGGGAGATTGAAAGTGATATCAGTTTCCAGCCGCGAGCCGGTGTCGATATTTTCGTAAAAATAGTTTTGCCCTGGGTTGTTGCCGACAACCAAATCCAGATCCCCGTCGGCATCCACGAATTGAATCTCTACGAG
>CAZXJC010000713.1:0-3719 GCA_964640885.1 uncultured Pirellulaceae bacterium
TCGACAGGGACAGGTACCGTCGCATAAATTCCTGCACAAGGTCCATTCTGAGCCTGGATGACCAGGCCCACTCGCCACTGGTGTTTCACTCGCTGAGGGTTGGCACCTGCTTGATTGCCCAGCACCTCGAACTGACCGTACACTGATCCATAAATGCCTGTTAACAAGATCATGCTCAGAACCATTGGCTTGACTAACCATTGACCATACATGTCTGGGTCCTCATCGAAGGGAGCGGGTGACAACTAAACAGAGATATTTCAGCAGGGACTTCCCTACGTCCATTTTCGTCTGGAAAACCGCCGATACATAAGTTTTTACGGTTTTTTTACCCTCCCCAGAGGGGGGCTGGCGGGAATTGCCAGCAAAGAAATTCCACTTCGGAAGCGTCGCTCGTGGAACCGTCCGTAGCAGACGGGAAACTGTCAGCAAGCATCATGAAAGACCCTGCAGAGCGACACTGGCTAAGTGACCAGGGGTCACCGGCGGGTCGCTAGGAGGGTCGTTGCTGAGTTGATTTTATTGGTTTGGAAGTTGTTCGACTTCTGCGGGGCCGATTTGTACTGCGCCAGCATTTTCTGGTGTAACAATCGTACCGTCCATGGTCGTGCTACAAGGACTGCACGAATTCCAAAGCCGCGGTCGATTTCGCAGCCTGAAGCAGGGCTGACAACAACCAGAGGAGGCAATCATCAACAGTGCCAATACCGACAAACTGATGAACCGTTTCATATTATGCTTCTCCGTAAGTAAGCAAGTGTCATTAATTGATAGGGATATTTCGCCAGAAAACTCTACATCATGAATTTCTAGATGCAAATTTCAGCGTTGGTTTTTTTGCGAAACTACTAGTTTCGACCCGTAATACTGTCATATTTTTTTAGTCGGGAACGCTGATCTATAAGCGGTTAAACAGCAGTACCGTCACAACACGTTTTTTCGTTAGCTGTCAGACGGTCTCACTTCCAGGAACCGCTAAGCTTGACTGGAAAATGTTTGGCTGAGGTGTACCATCTTGAGGACGCTTTCTTTTTTTGCGGCTGGCCTGGTGGCTTCTGAATGTCTCCCTTTCCAGTGGTTTATAGAGGAACCGATGGCCGAACCGATTGCTTATCTCAATGGCACCTATGTCGATCCATGCCAGTTAACGATTGCCATCAACGATATGGGTTTCGTGATGGGGGCGACTGTCAGTGAACGGCTAAGGACGTTTGGTGGCCAGCTTTTCCGTTGGGAAGCACACTTGGATCGGCTGCCCCACAGCTTGGAAGTAATTGGGCTGGATTTTCCTGGCCACCGCCAGGAGTTGCTGGCTGCTGCCACCAGGCTCGTCGAGGAAAATCATTCCCTGTTAGACCCGGCGGATGATTTAGGTTTGTGCATCCTGGTGACGCCCGGTGCAGGTCATCACGACGAGAAGAAACCGACTGTTTGTCTCTATACCTATCCGTTGCCGTTCCAGGACTGGCTCCCCTGGTATCACCAGGGAGCTAAGTTGATCGTCAGCACGGTCCGCCAGGTGCCGGCCAATTGCTGGCCAGGTGATCTCAAGTGTCGCAGCCGGATGCATTACTACCTGGCAGATCGCGAAGCAGCCGAGCAGCAACCGGGAGCACGGGCCTTGCTGTTGGACCAGGAGGGACATGTTTCCGAAGCCTCGACAGCCAATTTGATTATCTATCGATCCGAAGAAGGACTGATTTCACCACCATCTTCGAAGACTTTGCCGGGAATTAGCCTGGCAACGGTCAGGGAACTGGCCGAAGAACTTTCCCTGGACTGGATAGAACGGGACCTGCAGGTCTCTGACGTTGAGACGGCCGATGAAGTGATGCTTTGCAGTACTTCACCCTGTATTTGGGCAGTGACTGAATTTAATCGCCAGCCGGTCGGCGATGGAAAACCTGGTCCTACCGTCGAACGGCTCCTCGCGGCCTGGAATGCCATGGTGGGGGTTGAGATTGTGACGCAGGCCAGCCAGTTTGCGAATCGAACCACCTCTTGAAGCGGTTAATTTCTTAGCCGTTTTCCAGGAAGTCGAAGGCTTCCTGGTACGTCTTTAGAATGAAATCATTGAACAACTGGAAAATAAGCATGATGATGATTCCAGCGGTCACGATCCAGATCAGGATCGAGGCGACACGGGTTAGCATCTTAGCGGCTGTCTCCGCTTTTTCCTGGTAATAAACGGCCAACCGATCTAGGGATTCACTTTGCGTGCCGGAGATTTCGGCAGTCTGAAAAGCATCCAGGAAATCGCGGGGAAAGAGTCCAGTTATTTGCAGTGATTCGTAGAAAGACTGGCCTTTCATGATGGTTTCGTCAATCAGCTGTCGCTGGGAAAGAAAATGCTGATTGCGGGTACTCCGTAAGGCTAACTGCATCGATTTACGAGCATCGACGCCAGCATTCAAAGCCATCGAGAGAGACCATGAAAATCGGGACAAAGCCATTGTGTTGATGCAGCCGCCGACGATGGGTAAACGTAAAAGAATTGCCATCGGGAGGGCTCCCAGCCAGCCTCGCATTACGCTTAGGACTAGTCCGACCAGGCAGCCGACGGCCGTACTGACAGTCAGGATATAGAGTAGCAGACCCTGCGCGTCACAGGAAAAGATTAAGACTCGATAGCCCTGGTCCGGTACCAGGACGCTCAACAGGGCAATCATTCCGCCGATCACAAAAACGGATAAACCCAGTTGAATCATCGGCCAGGCAATGTCCCCAAAGAACTGCTGACGCAATTTGAACATGTGATCATAATGGTCGGCGAGCTTTAGGAAAACTTCTTCCAGCCTGCCCGCTGTTTCACCCACCTCGACCAGGTCACAGGTCAAGGCAGGAAAATAAGGGGAGACAGATCGCATGGCCTCGGCCAGCGTATGGCCAGCATTGATTTGGTCCAAAACCTGTCGTGCTCGCTGCTGGTGTCCTTGCGATCCCCGCTCCGCTTCATGCTCCCAGACTTTCCGAATGTCCAGGCCTGCACGAAGGGCCACACCGATTTGTTGACACATTTTGGCCAGTTGCTTGAGTCCGATGGCAGCCAAGATATGTCTCCGTGCAAGTTTGCCTTGAAAGCGCCGTGAGTTTTCTGCCTTTTGGGGCGTTTCCAGCAGTTGGAGACATCCCGGCCAAAGGTATCACAGTTTTACCATGATACGGAGTTCGAAAAGAAAAAGACACTCTTTCTACTGCTGATTTTTCCTGGGGGGGCATGAAGAATGTCGAAAATCTGTTACCTTGTCCTCGTTCTTTCTTCCCGGTTAAGCCAGCTATGAATCAATCAACAGAAACTGTTGCGATCGTCGGCGTCGGATTGCTGGGTGGCTCTATCGGCCTGGCATTAAGGGCACGAGGATTGGCACGGCGCGTGATCGGTATCGGTCGAAAAACCTCTCGCCTTCAGCAGGCTCGGCGGCGGGGTGCCGTGTCCGAAACGACCACATCACTCGCCCGTGGCGTCGCAGAGGCCGATCTCGTGGTGGTCTGTACGCCGGTCGACAACGTGGTAGACCAGGTCTGTGCGGTGGCCGAAGTGGTCGGTTCTGAGGCCCTGATTACCGATGTTGGCAGTACCAAAGTACAGATTGTTGCAGAGCTTAAGAAGCGGCTGCCAACTGCTACCCGCTTTGTGGGTAGTCATCCGGTAGCTGGCGGAGAGAAAGCGGGAGTCAAGTTTGCCCAGGCAGACCTATTTGAGGACCGTTTGGCCATTT
>CAZXJC010000714.1:0-2550 GCA_964640885.1 uncultured Pirellulaceae bacterium
CGTCCTGGGCGGTCGAGAGCCCGGACAGCGATCCGAGGCCACACCCAAGCGCAACGATACTGGCCAACCGGCATCGCCATAGCGTGCTAAACGTCATGTAAACCCCCGGCGGCAATTACTTCTACAGACCCAATATTGACTTGAGAGCCTTGTCCTTTTCGGGACCATCGTGGAAATCGAAGGCTCGCAGATACCTAGGGTGCGTCTCTGCCGGAGTCTTTTTATCCAGCAGAATCTTAGCAAGGTAGCCAGGGGTTACCTTGGCACGACTCCGCCACACGATATCCCGGCCTGCAGGCGTCGACCAGGAGGAACCGCTCTGCTCCAGCCATGCCGCAAGGTAAGCGTCCCACTGCCCATCGGCTCCAATTCCAAGGGCTTCAAGATACCAACGATCTTTACCGTCATGCTGTTGGGCCAACGCCGCCCAGAGAGATGGTGCCTTGGGCGATTTATGATTACGCAGGGCAAGTGCGCACTCACGGCGGACCTGCGACGAGGGATCGTTGACCAAACGACCTAGCAACCCGGTAGTGTCCGCGCCCAGCGAACGGGCGATTCGAATCGAGGCGATACGGATATCCGGATCTTTGTCTGTTGACGCGATTCTAAGATAGTGATCCTGGCGACTTTCAAGCCGAGCCAACAGCCACAGTGCTCGAGCTCGATGCCGTGGGTTCTTTGTCGTTGCCAGGGCTGCAAGCTCGTTTTCTGCCTGCTCTCCCATTTTCGCAAGGGCCGTCCAAGCCAAATACCTAACCGACAGGGCAGGGCTGGTGAGCGCCTTCGTGGCACCCTTAGCAGTTGAGAAATCAAACTTCGGAACCACGTACTTGGTTCCCTCCGGCGCAACGCGGAAGAGCCGACCGCGGTCAATGTCACCTTGCCGATGTCCACCTACGCCCGGGTCGTACCAATCGGTGACAAACAAGGACCCGTCTGGTGCTACACAAACGTCAGCTGGTCGAAACCAATTGTCGCGTGCACCATGCAACAAGTTAACGATTGTTGCCGAGTAACCAGCCCCATCCTTGGTAACGGGATAGGCGCGGGTAACATTGGGTCCGGCGTCACAATGGATCACTTGGTCCCAAAACACCTCCGGAAGAAGGCGACCCTCATAAACGGTAATTCCCGTCGGCGAACCGGCTCCGGTTTGGATCAAATTTGGAACAACACCCGGATCCCGCAGATGCCAGTGTCGCTTGGGGATTTCCTGGTGCATGCCCGTACGTGCCGCCTTCCAGCCCGCGCCGGTCTTCTCGTCACGATAGCCGAAATTACCATGTTCCATCACGTAATTGATGCGGACGGCCTTGTTGCCATCGTCGTCATTGTCGGATTGCCAGATCGTCCCGAAGGAATCAACCGTGACCTCGTAGTTATTACGAAAATTATGCGCCAAGACTTCGAAGTCGCTGCCATCGACGTTGCAACGAAAGACCATCCCACCAAAGTACGGCTTCCCGTTGTCGACTACTTTATTGCCACTAAGGTCTACGACCGGCTTGCCATTCTTGTCATGCACGGCCTTCCCGGTATTGCCAAAGTTCCAATACAGTTTTCCATCGGGGCCGAAAATAAACGAGTGTGCCGAGTGATCGTGCTGCGCACCGCCAGTTTTGCTAAAAAGAAGTTCTTTCTTGTCGGCCTTGTCGTCACCGTCTTCATCTGTGAACACCCATACGTTCGGGGAACACGATACAATCACATGTTTTCCGAGAACGCAAATCCCCATCGCAGAGTCGATATCGCGGCCCTGGTGAAAGACTTTTTGTTGATCGCATTTGCCGTCGCCGTCGGTATCTTCAAGAATTAGAATCCGGTCGCCAGCCGGTCGTTTGCCGTTGTTGCCACGGTAATTGACGCCCTCGCAGACCCACACACGCCCCCGATGATCGATATCGAGGTTGGTCAGGCTAAGCAGCTCCGGTTCAGAGGCGAACAAGTTGGCCGTCAGGCCGTCCGCCACATCCAAACCCGCCACGGCGTCCTTGGCTTCGCGACTTCCACCTCCACCACTCCTACTCGTGCCAGCCACCACGGTCCGGGGTGGCGCCGCCGTATAGACGCTGAACTGCACTGAAGCTGCAGCCCCACAAGTGGCCTGGTCGGTCCCGCCATTGTCTAGTCCACCGCGTGCCCGGAAACGCTCGTAGCCGTTCGGTAAATCAAAACCGATGACGGAGGTAGCATGTGTGCCGATCCCATAAGCGACACTCTTACCGTTAATCTTTAGCGGGCGACCCCCGACGTTTTTCCCAATTCCGATCCGACCAAAGTCTGTAGTGGCAACCTTCATTTTCAAGTCGGTAAGCTTCTTCTCCCCCTTCGGGCCAACCAGTCGTGGTTCTGCCCAAGCGGCCCAGTCACAGGTAAAGCCATCGCCGCCGTCGCTGACAACCAGGAACAACTCTTTCGCTCCTTTGATATCAACATCAATGGCAACTGCGTGTCCCTTTGTTTTTGGTGTCACGAGCGGGCTGGTATAGCGAGCCTTCGCTGCCTTACCCTTTCCGGGCGCTCCTTTGGAACTGGTTTTCTTACCAG
>CAZXJC010000715.1:0-3745 GCA_964640885.1 uncultured Pirellulaceae bacterium
TCACCGCAACTAATTATACTGAAATGTGTTACGTCATTTTCCTATCTGCCGGATAGGATCTTTTCCGGCTCTTTTGCTCGATCACGTAAGCCAGGAGTTAGCCGACCGTGTCCGAATCCGCTGCGTTTGACGATTTAATTAATAGCGTCCGTCAAGGAGACGAGCAGGCAGCCGCTGAATTGGTCCGCCGCTATGAATCGGAGTTACGTGTTTTAGCGCGTGTCCGATTAACTGATCCGTCTCTACGCCGCGTCGTCGATTCCATGGACATTTGCCAATCGATCATGGCAAATTTTTTCGTGCGAGCGGCGGCTGGCCAATTTGACCTGGAAACACCAGAGCAACTGCTGGCCTTACTGGCAACGATGGTCCGCAACAAGGCAACGGATCGAGTACGAAGCGAGCAGCGTGATCGTCGCGACGTACGTCGAGTGGCAAAGACAAGTGTCGAAGAACTTGGTTTACAGGAGGCACAAAAGACGCCCGGCAGCCTGGTCGCCCATCAAGAGATGTTAAACATGGTGCGTGACCAGCTAAACGACGAGGAAAATGAGATCGCGGGACTCCGCTTAAACGGTTGTAGTTGGGAAGAAATTGCCCAACAAATCGGTGGAACTTCCGAAGCCATTAGGAAACGGTTTTCCCGAGCCATTGACCGCGTCGCCAACCAAATTGGGCTGGACGACTCGAGTTATGACTAACCCCTCTTTACTGGCAACAACCCAATTATTGATCGAGATCCGTGCCTTTCAGCACCAGTGCTGGAAACAAGGAAACCCGATCTCGATTGAATCACTTTTACAGACGCACCCACAATTAGAAGAAGACGAAGATTCACTTCTAGAACTTATCTACGGTGAATTCTGTGTCCGTGAAAGCCTGGACGAACAGCCGACCAGTGAAGAATACTGCCAGCGCTTTTCATCCGTCGCGGAAAGACTCGAACGGTTGCTGGAAGTTCATCGTGCCCTTGAATCAGGCATGCCCTCGTTTGCCAGTGTCCAACAAGCTGATCAAGTGTCTGATGATTGCAGTGTCGACATCTCACCGGAACTCACCACCAGGGTCCATGCACGACCAACTAGCGAGGAACGAGAAAACCGTCACTCAGCCGCGACGCTGGGTCGTTTCGGTGACTATCACCTGCTCAATGAAATCGATCGCGGCGGTATGGGCGTGGTTTACAGGGCCCGACAAATTCAAGCCAATCGAATCGTTGCTCTCAAGATGATCCTGGCTGGCAAATTTGCCACCGAAAAAGAGCTCAAGCGGTTCTACAGTGAAGCAGAAGCAGCTGCCAAGCTAGACCATCCGAACATTGTTCCAAGCTATGAAATTGGCGAACACGATGGCCATCCGTTCTTCACGATGGCCTGCGTCGACGGCCAAAACCTCGCCTCACGACTTAGCCAGGGCCCTTTGGCACAGCGTGAAGCCGCGGCCATGGTAAGAGAAATTTCCCAGGCCATCCAATATGCCCATCAACAGGGCATCGTTCACCGTGACTTGAAGCCGGCCAACATCTTATTGACCAAAACGGGGCAGACACGAATTACTGATTTTGGCCTGGCGAAACAAATTGGTGATCAGAACGAATTGACCGTCACCGGAGACCTCGTCGGAACCCCCAGCTACATGTCACCAGAACAGGTCAACGGCAACTCGGCTGAGGTGGGGCCACATAGTGACATCTATTCGCTAGGGGCAATCCTCTACTGCCTACTCACCGGGCGACCACCTTTTCAGGCAGCAACAATCCTCGAAACATTCACCCAGTTGACTCAGTCAGAACCGGTTCCACCGCAACAATTAGTCCCCACCATCAGCTCAGACTTGGAAACCATCTGCCTCAAGTGCCTTCAAAAAGCCCCTGCCAAGCGTTACCTTTCAACCGCCGAATTGACAGCTGATTTAGATTGCTTCCTGGAAGGAAAGCCTGTCCAGGCAAGACCTGTTAGCCAACTAGAACACGTATGGCGATGGTGCCAGCGTAAACCACTAATTGCCAGTTTGAGTGCAGCCGTCGGTTTACTCGTTTTCATCGTGGCCATTGTCAGCTCCCTGTCAGCTCTGCATCTCCAGAAGATGGCCGAGAATGAGCGACAGGCGCGTCAACAAGCCGTCCACCAAGCTGCCGTAGCTATGAGCCACTTAAAAGCTGCCCAACAGGCACGAAAAACCGCTCAAGCAAACTTGCTGGCCGCACAGCACGCAAAACAAGCCGCTCAAGCCAACTCATACGCGGCCCACATGAACCTCGCTCAAATGTCGTGGAATGATTCTCATATCGAAAACATTCTCGATCTTCTCAACAACCAATCCGAGCAACACCTACGGGGATTTGAATGGCACTATCTCCAAGGGCTCTGCCACCAGGACCTGGCAACCTTTAAAACAGGCTTCCTGGTCAACAGTGCTGTCTACCTGCCAAACGGCAATCAACTACTACTGGCCAACAATCGTGGAGAATTGGTCTACTGGGATCTTCTCCAGCAGCGACAAGTTTTCAGCCAGAGATTACATCGTCAAAAAATCAATCAACTCGCCCTCAGCCCAGATGGACGGAAGGTGGCCACGGTCGGTGACGACCAGTCAATCATCCTCTGGGACGTGGAAAGAAAGACAAAACTTCAAACTATCAGCGGACATACCAGCAAGGTACTGAGCGTCTGCTTCAATCGGGACGGTTCGCAACTTGCGACTGGCAGTGCCGACAAAACGGCCAGGATCTGGAACTTGTCCAACGGCCAGTGTGAGCAAACACTAGTGGGTCACCGTTACGATGTCATCTCCATTGCTTTCAATTCCGATGGTTCGCTGCTGGCTACGGGCAGTCGAGATGCAACCGCTCGTCTTTGGGATCTAAAAACTGGTAAAACACGCCGTCTTATTCGACACCGTGATGCAGTCGATAGCGTTCAATTCAGCCCCCGCACGGACCTTCTCGCTACGGGCAGTGGTGATGGCACGATCCAACTCTGGTCAACGACGCAACTGCGCCAATTGAAAAACATCAATAGTGACCAACTGGCCATTCGCCATCTGCAGTTCAATCCCGACGGAACGCAACTGGCTTCAGCCGGCGCGGACAGCAGCATCAAACTCTGGAAAGTACCGCTGGGCACAGAGATCCGATCTTACCAGGGCCACCTGCGGCCCGTCCGGTGCCTGGCTTTCCATCCCAATGGAACGGAACTCGTCTCCGCCAGTTGGGATTTAACGATCAAGCAATGGAGCCTCGCTCCCTCGCCAGCAATACTGGGTGCTCATCAGCATGTTGTCCAGGACCTTGATTACAGCCCAGACGGAAAATGGCTGGCTACGGCCAGCTT
The DNA here is from genome assembly GCA_964640885.1 of uncultured Pirellulaceae bacterium. Taxonomy (GTDB): domain Bacteria; phylum Planctomycetota; class Planctomycetia; order Pirellulales; family Pirellulaceae; genus JAZADA01. Next base: position 3,333 of record CAZXJC010000715.1, read on the forward strand.
CGATCAAACGATCCAATTATGGCAAATGCCCGATCGCCAACTGGAACACGTTTTCTCGGACACCCAGAGCCCGGTAAAAACAGTGCGATTTTCTCCAGACGGTCAATGGCTGGCTGCCGGAACCAAGGACGGTATGCTGTACCTCTGGGACCTTCAGAACAGGCAACTCAAAAGCAAGCGGCTTGCCCACCAGCAACAGATTAACCAAATTGCCTTCACGAGTGACAGCGGCACGATTGGATCGGTCAGTAACGACGGTCGGATCAAACTATGGGACCTCTCTAGTGACGATCCCGTCGGAGAAATAGCAGTACACGACGGCCAGGTAAACACCATCGCCTTCTCTCCCGACGGTTCCCGGTTTGTTACTGGAGGTCGCGATTCGGTACTGCGTATCTGGAATCGACAGAGCC
>CAZXJC010000716.1:0-4344 GCA_964640885.1 uncultured Pirellulaceae bacterium
CCATCGGCCCAACAAGCAATCACTTTTAACTGGACCGTTTGACCAGCCTTATCAAATACAATCTCCGAAGGAGTAATCTGCAGGTCCTGTAACTTTTCAATTTTCTCGTCGTCATGCGTGGCACCCGTTTCTACCCAGCGACGCAGCACATGGTACTCCCAGCCACCCTTCTTGTAACGCAAACCACCCTCATGGTTATCCGCATCGGTTGGCTTAACCAGGATCAAACTCTCCAACGGTTGTTCTCGATCCACGCGCGGGCTTTCCTCGTCAAGCAAAGCAGCATGGTCACTGGCAAAGTCATAGCCAAAAAGGGAGAGACGAAAACCACCCCGTCCCTGGAAAGAACCATGACAAGCGCGGCCATTACAACCAAGTCGACTAAGCAGTGGTACAACGTGACGCTGGAAACTCGGTTCTTCCTGGACTTCTGCGGAACCAAACCGCTGATCAAGCGAAGGCAGTGTGTCCTCGGCCGACTCGACTGTCGGTCCCTGACACAAACCCCACAACAGTAGGCACCCCATTGCTATCACGCCAGGCAAACTAAATCGCATACTAACCTCACCACTACTTTGTAGTTCTGATCACCGCAACATTCCCAAAAAGGAACGATCGCTAGTATAACTAACTCCTACCAGCTCCCATAGATATGCCTTCACCGTTTACTTTCAGTATCGACTTATTAAACCAGCAAAATCCTCACGCAGACCGTAAAATCAAAGGCCTCCAACCTGGTAATCTCCCGATACGTTCAGAACAGAGGAGCAGCCGTTACTTCAACTAACCCTTTCACGAAACAACCCCCCCTCAATAGAGGGGGAAAGGTTGCTCTTCCTTCCACGCTATAATCAATGACATCATGAGGCTCGAACTGGCAACCGTGGGATTGCCAGCGGGCAGATTTTTCACGAGGAATGAAAGCTTGTTCGTTGGCCCCGTATTTACGCGTGAGGCGGTAACGCTACCTCGGCGAGTGCGCCACTATTTCTATCGTGGAGTCTACGTCACAGCCCTGCTGATCTTGATGTGTACCTGCTGGCTGGTTGTCGCCGGTACCCAGATCATTCTCACCGTCGGTGACATGGCCCGTTTTGGGAGCACTCTTTTCCAAGTACTGGCACCTTTGCAACTGGCACTGGTTACGTTCCTGGCCGCCCTCGGTTCTGCCAGCGCGGTTTCTCAAGAGAAGGACCGTCGCACGCTGATCCTGTTACTTTTAACACGCTTACGTAACAGCGAACTGGTACTGGGAAAGCTACTGGCCAGTTTGCTCAATGTGTTAGTGATGTTAATTGCGGCAATTCCGGTCTTCCTGATGATCACGTTGCTTGGTGGCGTTTCGCTAAACCAGGTGTTGCGGGTCTTCTGTGTTTGCCTTGGCACGGCCGTGTTGGCAGGCAGCCTCGGTTCGACAATTGCTTTGTGGCGTGAAAAAACATTCCAAACACTTTCCATGACTGCCCTGGTCCTGGTCCTTTGGCTGGGGGTTTGGGAAGCGATCTACGCAGGCCTGCCAGCGACGATATCGAATGCTGGTACTTGGCAGGTCTTGGCCGAAGCTTGCAGTCCGATGCGAGCCATCCTGTTAGCCGTTCATCCAACGTTACAGGCAGAGGAAACGCTCGGCCTGGGGTTTTCCACCTGGTCGTTTCTGTTGTTCGCAGTGGTCAGTTGTAGCGTCCTGAATTTAATCGCCATTGCTCGGGTACGGATCTGGAATCCTTCCCGCGAAGTCCGTCCTGGCCAGCAGGACGAAGTTGCCCTGGAAAGTATCTGGGGCGTGGCACACGACATCGAGCAGGCTGAAGGGGCCTCCCAGGAAGACCAGGCAGAAGCGGCCCGGGCAGCCCATGTCGATTCCATCGGTCGCTCTCGGGAAAAAGCTGGCAAGAGTCGGGAAGTCTGGGACAATCCAGTTCTCTGGCGGGAAGTCTGCACCTGGGCGTACGGTCGCAAGGTGGCGGTAATTCGACTAGCTTACCTCTTCTTTTTTGCGATGGCGACACTGGGCCTTTACCTGACTCTCAGCAGTACGACGCTGGCCGAAGCCAATACTGGCTTAGGGACGGTCTTGCCAGCAATCGCAACTCCGCTGCTACCGTTCTTCCTGGTAAGCCTGGTGATCATGAATGCCCTGGCCGTCAATGCGATCACCAATGAACGCGATGGTTTGACACTCGACTTGCTGCTAGTCACCGACCTGACCCCGAAAGAATTCATTTTTGGCAAGCTCGGCGGTATCCTCTGGCTGACCAAGGAAATGATACTGCTACCACTGCTGCTCTGTGGGTCCGTCTGGATTTACGGTTTCAGCCACCAGCAGGGAATCTCTACGGAAAACCTGTTATTACTGAGCGGCACCCTGATCGTGCTAGACATATTCGTCACGATGCTGGGCATCCATTGCGGCATTACCTACGCCAATTCACGTTTAGCGATTACGGTCAGCATGGCTTCGGTCTTCTTTCTTTTTCTGGGAGTTGCCACCTGCATCATGGTGATGATTTCATTTAGCGGTTCATTCCAGCAGCAGTTGGCTCCTTTCTTAGCTTTAATCCTCGGTGGCAGTATCGGACTTTACGTTTCACTAGGAATTCGCAACCCTTCGCAAGCCATTCTGTGGGCCAGCCTGTTGTTACCGTTTGCCACGTTTCACGCCATTACCAGTTTCTTCATCCAGCACAACCTGGCTTCGTTCCTGGTGCTCTCCACGGTATACGGATTCACCACACTAGCCATGTTAATGCCCGCCATTGGTGAATTTGATATTGCCATGGGGCGGACCAAGTCAGCGCAAGAGTCTTGACGCAGAACAGCTGAGATTCCCACTGTCGGGCATCCCAGCAAATAAAGGTACCTGAAAGGAGTTTCTTTGGACGCCTGGTTTGATTTGTTACCCTGGCTAATCCCGCTAGTGGTGCTGATTGCCTTTTCTGCATTTTTCTCTGCCAGCGAAGCAGCCCTCTTTTACCTAACGTGGGAAGAGCGAAAACGCCTGGCCACCGGCAACCGCGCCCAACGGGCAGCAGCCACGCTGCTGGAAAATCCAGACCGCCTGCTATCGGCCGTCCTGTTTTGGAACCTGGTCGTTAACATGACCTATTTCGCCATTGCGGCGAAGATCGGACTGCTGCTGGGAGAAACCGTCCCGAACAGTTCCTCAACAGCGCTGCTATTTGGCATCATCAGCCTGTTAGCAATCATTTTCTGTAGCGAAATGTTGCCCAAGAGTATTGCCGTACTGAGTGCCTATCGGCTGACTAACCTGATCAGCCTGCCCCTCTCACTGGCGGTGCGGGCCGTTGACCCCATCATGCCCGCCCTGCGTTTCGCCCACCTGCTTTCCCAGCGACTTCTCTGGCCGGGCTTTCAGCCTGAACCCTACCTGGAGGTTGCGGACCTGGAACGCGCCGTAGAGATTTCCTCGGATGAAGCAGAACTGGCCGAGCAGGAGCAGACGGTCCTAAGCAACATCGTCCAATTGTCTGATATTAGGGCGGACGAATGGATGCGACCACGCACACAGTTCCTCTCCTTTCGCCCACCCGTCTCCTCTGCTGACCTGCAAGGTCAGTTACCCCCCAGTGGCTACTTACTGGTCACCGAACCGGATAGCGAAGAAGTTGCCAGTGCCATTAACCTGAAACGGCTTTCGGGAGTTCCCGAAACGCACCTGGAACACCTGGCCAAGTCGGTCATTCACGTTCCCTGGTGTGCGCTGGTCGCCGACGTTCTACAGTTACTACAAGTTAGAAACCGTGATGTTGCCGCAGTTGTCAATGAATTCGGCGAAACAATCGGTATCCTGACATTCGAAGACATCCTCGACACCGTCTTTCAAAACAATCCCAGTCGCAGTGGACGACTACTCAATCGTGCCAGTATCGAGCAGGTCGACGTTAACTGCTGGCACATCATCGGCATGACCAGCATCCGCCGCGTGGGGCGATGCTTTAAAATTGAACTGCCCCCCACCAAGAGCGTGACACTGGCAGGGATTCTACAACACAGCCTGCAACGACTGCCCCACCCGGGTGATCGCTGCCAGTGGGGACCTTTTCAACTGCACGTGCTGGAAGCTCCCGAGCGAGGTCACCTGCTGGTAGAAGTCAAAATCCAGGAAACGATGGGAGGAGACGCATGATCTGGATCCTACTACTGTTCCTAACAGCTATATTTCTGAGGGCCTTTTTCAGCGGCATGGAAACAGGTTTCTACCGAGCTGCGCGGGTCCGACTAGTCCTCGACGGCATGAGCGGCGACAAGGTAGCCAGTAGCCTGCGCTGGATGACTAATAACCCCACGCTGTTCGTAGCGACCACCCTAATCGGTAACAACCTG
>CAZXJC010000717.1:0-4619 GCA_964640885.1 uncultured Pirellulaceae bacterium
TATGGAGCAACTCTCGAGCCGTTTCTTCATGGAGAGCAGATTGGTAAGAAATTGATGGCTGCGGCAAAACGTGTGCCCCGGGTTGTTTGTACTGATGTGCTTACGGTACTGGCCCTGCAGTCGATGACTTCACGCCGGTGGTTTGGGTAGCTGATCGGTTGCCAGCCACGAGTCTTACAACAGTTGAACTAGCAGATGTTATGAAGCTGGTCGATGAAGCGGATGGTGCCCGGTTATCGAAGCTCTCAACGGTCTATCCATTTGCCTTTGCAGATCACGTGTTGCTGATGAATGAATCACAGCGGGATCAGCAGGATGAGCTTTGCCAGCAGCTTACTCCACTGCTGCAGTTGATTGAATTGCGAGAACCTTTCACACGCATCCAGGCTGCCATTGAAGAAGCTCACCGTAACGCGCTGGGAGAGTCGCAACACCGCCAGGCTGGTTAGTACAGGTTGTGGGAAATGATCACCGGTGGGTCTCAGAAATCGGTGGAATATTAGTCAGTTAGGGAATCGATCCATGGATAGTCGGTCACGGTCTGCGGAAAACCAGCTGATTAGTTGGCAGTTAAGTCCGCGAGCGAAGAACGAACAGAAACTCTCTCCCGCGGTGGAAACATTTGCCAGCGGATGGCAAACAGCATTGCACCGTCCGCTCTCGATTCAGTTAAAGAAACTTGCCTGGCAAGATCGAGAGCCAACTGCTGTTTCCATTGCGATTGGGTCATCGCCCGTACGCACCGTGGGGATGCAATTTGAGCCCGTTGCTGGCCAGGTCCCACCGGTCCTGGCAGTAACTGGCGATCAATCGGAAGCTCCTGTCACAGCAGCAAAACGAGGGGAAAAGAAGCGGCACGTGCCACCGGGAAAGACGACTCGTCTACGACCGCCAGAGGATATTGTCAAACTTGAGGATCGCCTCTATTACTTGTTGCAACCTCCCTTGGAGTCGTTGCTGGCTTCGCAGTCAATGAAGTTCCCGTTTGCCCCGTTTCCTTTTCAGTATCAGGGGATTGCCTTCCTTTATCCACGTCACGCCGCCATTTTGGCTGACGAAATGGGGCTCGGTAAAACAATGCAGGCCATCACGGCAGTTCGCATGCTATTGCGCGGTGGGCAATTGCGGCGGGTGCTGCTGATCTGCCCCAAGCCACTTGTCAGTAACTGGCAGCGCGAGTTCCAGTTATGGGCTCCTGAGATTCCGCTGACCGTTATTTCCGGAGCGGCCGACCGTCGTCGCTGGCAATGGCAGCAGCGCGGCGCACCGGTGGTGATTGCTAACTATGAACTGCTCGTACGCGATACGGCCAGTCTCTCGGAGGATGCCAGTCATTTTGACCTGGTGATGCTCGACGAAGCACAACGCATTAAGAACCGTAATAGCCAGACCAACCAGGTGGTTTGTTCGATTCCCCGAACACGCAGTTGGGCATTGACCGGTACTCCGGTAGAGAACAGCCTGGATGACCTGACCGGCATCTTTGAATTCCTGGCCCCGGGGCTATTGCCAGCTGGCCTCAGTGCTCGTCGCGTGGCGCCATTGGTGGGAGACTATATTTTGCGGCGTACCAAGCAGAAGGTCTTGCGCGACTTGCCTCCCAAGCTGATCCGGGATGCAGAGCTTACCCTTTCTCCAGAACAGCACGAGGCTTACCAGATTGCTGAAAATGAAGGGGTCGTGCGCCTCAATGATATGGGCAAAGAGCTGACGATTCAGCATGTCTTTCAGCTGGTATTACGACTGAAGCAAATTTGCAACTTTGACCCGGTAACAGGAATCAGCAGCAAGGCAGATCGCCTGGAAGCCGATCTGGAAGAGGTTGCGGCTAGTGGTCAGAAAGCGATCGTCTTCAGTCAATGGGTCGCTACGTTGGATCAGCTCCAAGCCCGTTTGCGCCGTTTTGGTCCGTTAGCCTATCATGGTAGGATTGCTGCCCGTGGCCGGGAACAGGTGCTCAAGCAATTCCGAGAGGATCCACAGGCTCATCTGTTATTGATGAGTTATGGAGCCGGCAGCGTCGGCTTGAACTTACAATTCTGTAATTACGTTTTCTTGTTTGATCGCTGGTGGAATCCAGCAGTGGAAGACCAGGCGATTAACCGTGCCCATCGGATTGGAAGTGTAGGCCCGGTGACAGTGACCAAGATGATGACTGTCGCCACCATTGAACAACGGATTGAATGCGTGTTGGAAGAAAAACGACAACTGCTGCAGCAGATCTTCGCGCACGCCGTTCAAATGCCCAGCGCGAAACTTTCTCAACAAGAGATCTTCGGTCTCTTCAAGCTGCAGCTGCCGAGTTCTGCTGCCGCTGCGCCAAGCGCGCCGCGACGCAGCGCCTAAATTGTTGGTTTAACAGCTATTTAGGGGCAGAATTGGCATAGTTCTCAAAAGCGAGATTCGCTACTCTAGCGGACGATTGCCGCAGTCCCGCTTGATTTAAGGGACTACGTCAGGCAAGGGAGGCTGCGCGTGCAGCGTCCAGCAGCAGAGAGGTCCGCAAGAAAAGTTAGGATAAGTGAAGGCAAGAACAGTCATAATGAGGGGTGTGAAGATCGCAGGCTGGTTTAAAATACGGAAAATAAGCAGTTTAGGTTACATACCCCCCATTGGGATTTGCAAAGGTTTTACCTCCAACTATAATCGTCGAAGTTGGCGGAAACCGCCTATTTACAACGAGTTTAGTGAGAGATTGACAACCCTGAGGGGGCCGCTAGGTCCTAGATGGAGGGGTTGTCTGCGCGGAGGTTCTGGGCGCTGAAGATGTGTCCGGGGTCGTTCCGTATTTGTAGTAGAAGTGACTTGGATCATTTTTCGATCGAGGGTTGATGTATGTCAGTCGTTAAAAAAGGTCGCGCTTTTCTGCCAAGGAAAAAGCGCAGCTCTTCGTCACAGGGCAAGCTCCAGACAGATCGGCAGAAGCGCCGGATGTTGCTGGAGACGTTGGAGGATCGTCGGCTGCTGGCCGTCGGTCCACAACTGATTGGAATCCAGCCGAACGATGGTGACCTGCTCCGTCCTGACGACCCTGATCAAATTCGTGATATCGCTCCGCGCGAACTCCGTTTCCGTTTTGATGAAAACCAGATCTTTACCCAGGCTCAATATGATGAGATTTTCCTGGAATCTAAGGGAATCCAGATAACCCGTTCGACCCTCGACGGGGAGTTCGCTCCCGCCAGCGTGGAATCCGATTTTGGCTTGAGTGGCACTTCAGATGTCAAGGTTCGTTTTTCGGCCGCCCGTCTAGGCACCGAGCACAACGGGATCACGCTGGTCTTCAGCAAGCGAGATCCAGGGACTTTCAGTCCGCCACAAATTGGTGTCCTGGAGAACCGTGTTGACATCACGCTTAACGTGAACCAGAACAACGAGACGACTGCGCAGCAACTGGTTGATGCGATTAATGAGCATCCCGAGGCCAGTGATTTGATTCGAGCCGAGCTGGTTCCGGATACGGGTGGAGCTCTACATGGCGATACTGACATTGCTTCAGGACCGATCAATTATTCACCCCTCACACTGGCTGGGGCCAACGACACGGTCATCCGCCCTGGTTTCGTAGGCCAGGGGGATACGGCCAATGAACTAGTGGTTCGTTTTGCCGAGACATTACCGGACGACATCTACCAGGTTGACATTTTCGGTGAAGGAAACCTGGCGTTGCGCAATGCAACCGGGGAAGCTTTCAATGACATCAACGACGACCTCGTGGATGATGGGGTTAGCGCCCAGGTTGGTTTCGATCTCGATCTCGGTGCCCAGATCACGGCCATCGTGACTCAGCCGGTCATTCGTTCCGCCAGTGGCTTGCAGCAATTGCGAGACCAGGTGCTGGTCTATTTCAATGATGACGATCTGGATCCCGCTACCGTGGAAGATCCGGGCTTTTACCAGTTGATCTTCCTAGGTCGCAATGGGAGTGAAGATCGGCCCACGATTGAAAACACTGATGACGTGATCTTCTTGCCGACCGACGTGAAGTATAACTCGGATTTGGATGCGGTACTGCTAACGTTTGAGAACGACTTGGACAAGCTTGTTCCCAAGGGTTTTGACGGGACAGGCGCCCCTATTCCCCAGGCAGCAGCCTTTCGTTTGCGCGTAGGAACCAAGGAAGCGCTGCCACTGCCGCCAGTAGACTACGCGGTCCCGGCGGTTGACGAACCGGGTTCCAGTTTTGACACGGCGCTCGACGTTAGTTCCCAATGGGATACCGGACAGACTATTGTCGTCAACCAGGATGAAGATTCGTTCTCCAATGCCCAGACGATCACTATTACCAATACCTCTGGCCAGCCGGAAACGTTTGAATTCAATAGCGGGATCGTAACCCCGGGGAACCACCAAATCCTGATTGGTACCACGGGACGGTCGCCCGAGCAGATGGCAGATGCGATCCGAGATGCCATTAACGGCGTTCCGGCGTTGGCAGTCACTGCTACCAGCAGCGGGAACCAGGTTGCCCTCGACGGAGATGCTGATATTGCACTCAGTTCCTCGATAACAGCACTGGGCTTGGCTTCGCAGGGGATCATTATTTCTGAGGAGATCAGCTCAGCAGACCTGTTGCCATTTGATTTACCCGGTCAGAATGATGAACCAGGTCACAGCCA
>CAZXJC010000718.1:0-2527 GCA_964640885.1 uncultured Pirellulaceae bacterium
ATTAGTCCCGGGTAAACCATCCACTTCGTAGTTTCCGTTTCCGGTCTCGATAATGATAATGATTGCGGTCGGTAACGCGAGGAGCAGGGTCACGACTCCAATGACTAGGCCGCCAAGACCCAGCAACATCCCCAGGATAGCCATCGGCCCCGTATTGAATTGTGCTGCGAATAGAAAGAGCAGCTGTGTAAAGAAGAACAACCCTGAAAAAGTAACCAGTCGCAGCAGGATGTCGGGTAGCAACAGGAAGAGGTACAAGTTTTCGAAGCGGGACTTGGATTCGCGTGTTTGAATCGTTTCTGCTTGCTGTTGCAGTTCCTGTTCAGCTTTTTCGATCGCAAGCTGGCCGGGCGTTTTTTCTGGTTTGAATGTGTCGGCAATCGGGATGGATGGTGGTTCTGGTTTTAGTTTTTTTCGCTTCACTGGTTTTGGCGAGCGAACTTTTGTTGTTGCATAACAGTCGGGGCAAGGTATCCGTGAACCGATCTGAGACTGGTCGGCATCGAGCCGGGTACCACAGACGGCGCAGAGGATGGTGAATGATGTGGGGATGACAGTTTCTGTGAGCTTGTTGTCGCTCTGTTGAGGCTGCTGGGGATCCTTCTCTACTGTTGGTTCAGCAACCTTTACCGAGTGAGAGACTGTTTCTACTGGTTCCCTGGCAAGAGTCTCGGACGGTACGTCAGCAGCGACGTTGGTGGCTGATATATCCGGAATGATGACTGTTTCCAGGCATTCTTCGCAGAGGATCGACTGGCCAGCCTGGTCGGGTCCCGCGAGCAGCCGTGACTTGCACTGGGGACAGGGGAAAATGATTTTTGGACCGGTTGGCGTGACTGCTCGACCAATTTCCGTTGCAGGAACTGACTTGTCAGCAGTCGGGGAAGAAGTTCGCGTGGTCGTCCGGGGAACTCCCGGGACGGTCATTGGCTGACCTCATTGAGGGCACTTGCGACGGTTGCCTGTAGCGCTGTTACGGGCCCGCAAGTTTGCCGGGCAACTGGGGCAGGTATAGTGCAAGACTGCTTCCGAGTCCGACTCAGACACTTTGCGGTACTCCGGGGGTAAAGCAAGTCGATGGCGTTCAGTCTTGCATTACATCGTTTTCGCGAGTCTTAGAAAGTTCCGTGATCTGGTCTTCATACTTCTTAGTAAGATCCTGGATTTCACTCTTGATCGAATCGCGGTCATCCTCACTCAATTCCTTGCTTTTCTCTCCCTGGTCGGCTGCCTTGTTACCATCGCGACGGACATTGCGTACGGAGACGCGTCCTTCTTCGGTAAGTTCTTTAATACGGGTTACCATCTTGCGACGGACTTCGGTGGAAAGTGGTGGGATGATGATTCGAATGAGGCGGCCATCGTTTTGAGGGTTAAAGCCTAGATCACTGGCGATAATTGCTTTTTCAATATCCTTCAGTGTACTGGGGTCATAGGGACGGACCACGATTTGGCTGGGATCGGGTGCACCGACCGAAGCAAGTTGTTTGATGGGTGTGGGCGATCCGTAAACTTCCACCCGCAGGGTATCGACCAGGCCGGGGTTAGCCCGTCCTGTACGGATTCCCGCCAGGCTGGTCTTGAGATGGCTCACAGCCTTCTCCATACGGTCTTCTGTGTCGAGGAGAATATCGTCAGCGGACATAATCGAGTTCCCATGGATGGAGAGAGCGGAAATAGGCCGCCGAGGCGACCAACTAAGGCTATATAATACGCTTCTTAGTATTAATCCGCCAGCGGAAATGAAAGAGGGTGGTCTGGCTACTGGCAAAGCTTATCGGTGTGAGAAGCGGTTTTACTCTTCAGAAGCAGTAGGAACGTCGGCAGAAATACGGGTGCCGACGCGCTCACCCATCAAGGCTCGTTCAATGTTCCCTGCGGTCTTAAAGTTAAAGACGAGGACCGGCATGTCATGCTCCATGCAATGGGCAACAGCCGTGCTATCCATGAAACGGAGGCCCTTTTCCTGGCAGGTCTGGTAGTTCAACTCTGCATAAAAGACCGCGTGTGGATTTACTTCTGGATCTTCACTGTAGACGCCATCGACACGGGTTGCTTTGAGCAGGATTTCGGCTTCCAACTCCAGCGCTCTTTGGGCCGCGGCTGTATCGGTAGTAACAAAAGGACTTCCCGTCCCCGCGGCCAGGATGACAATGCGGTCTTTTTCCAGGTGTCGTCGCGCACGCCGTCGGATATAAGGTTCTGCGATACCATCCATGCGGATTGCCGACATCAGCCGAGTCTGGCAGCCCAGCGTTTCGAGTGCGTCCTGGAGGGCCAGCCCTTTGATTACCGTTGCCAGCATACCCATGTAGTGGGCAGTTGCTTCCTGTATGCTACTGTTTTCATCTTTGATTTGCGCGCCACGTAAGATATTTCCGCCTCCGATCACGATGGCCAGTTGGCAGCCGAGCTCTTTTGCTTGCAGGATCTGTTTAGCAATCGTTCTCACTTCTTCCATGCTGATCCCGCGTTCGCCGTTGTGTGAAAAACTCTCTCCCGACAGTTTAAGAATGACGCGTCGATA
>CAZXJC010000719.1:0-3364 GCA_964640885.1 uncultured Pirellulaceae bacterium
CAGGCAGGGCAATCTGCAGTTTGCACCCATCGCGAAGCAGATTGCGGCAGGAATGAGCAATGAGGACTTCTTCCAGAAGTACTCTGGGGAACTGTTGGTCTTTAATGGTCTCGATTATTCCGTCAACAATCACTCTCCTTGTTCGCGATACATGGCGACCGGCACGCTTGATTCTCTGGGATATCCAACTTTTGCCGCACTGGTAGCAGCCTGCAATGGCTCGGAAGTCCCTCTTGCCTTTTTGACCTTTGGACAATACTCGGCGACTGGAAATCTCGTGCCGATGTCGCGCGTGCCCTACCTGAGTTCATTGAGTCGACTTGCCAATGCAGAGGGAATCGCTGGAAACCCGCGGAACTCCTATAGCGATGATTTTGTCAGAGACCGGATTGCAGCGGCCCTCGAATTGCAGCGAGCAGAACGCGAATCCGAGCCTCGTCTACCACGACTCCAACGGGCCCAGGGCATGCTGTATGCCGCCCAGCTCAATTCCAAAGCTCTCAAACGTATCACACCCTACATTCCTAAATCGCCAAGCAAAGGGCGACTTTCCCAACAGGCGGACATTGCCCTTGCATCATTCAAGGCGGGAGTCTGTGTTTCCGCGAACCTTTCCATCGGACAATTCGACAGTCATGCCAATAACGACACCGATCAAATGAAACTCATTCCAGAGTTCCTGGCTGGCATCGATTACCTGGCCCGCAAGGCCGAGGAACTCAAGATTCGCGAAAAGCTCGTGTTCGTGATTCAAAGCGAGATGGGACGGACACCGAACTACAACAAGGGGAATGGCAAGGACCATTGGTCGGTGGGTTCGATCATGTTCATGGGAGCCGGGATCCAAGGAAATCGCGTCATCGGGGCAACGGACGATAAACAATTCCTGATCCCCATCAATCCCAGGTCGCTCGAAACGGATAGGGACAAAGGCATTCGAGTTCGGCCGGAGCACATCCACGCAGCGCTCCGGGAGCTTGCCGGAATAGAAGAACACGAGTTTAGCAGGAAGTTTCTGCTTGATGTCCCTGCCGACGAACAGCTGAAGAATTTCTGGGGTTAAAAGGCGGAAGCCCGCAGGGTAAAGCCGCGATGGCGGGGGGCGAGGTGCTGCCATAGTCCTTTCAGATGGCATCTTCTGGTCGTCGGGTTTCCCGAAAAGTGTTTCGGAGTCTGGAGGCCGGGGGGCCGCCGGTCTATTTCTTCTATTTGGTTTCTGCCTGATTATTCGAGGATGGCGCAAGGGAGCCACGCAAGCGAAACGAGATGAACCACCCACGACGAACAGCGAAAACACGCCAACCCGGACTACGTGACCTGTTGCCCGAATTTTCCAATGCGTGGCAAGTCGAGATTCAGGGGTTGGCCATTGGTCAGTCGGACGTCGGGCGTGCGGGGAATGTAGAGCGGAATCGTGAACTCCCCATCAAACACCTCCGGCAGCCGGCCCACTCCAAAACCTCGAAAGTCGTTCAGCCAGCTGTATTTCTTCGACGCCGTCGAAAAGCGATGGTGCGTGATGGCCAGGTGCTCCTGCGAGAGGTCGCCGGCCAGCATGGCATCCCAATCGATGGCGGTGAGCGTCCCCCCGGTGTGGACCGAGCATAATTCGCCGTCATCAAGAATCGAAAATAGATTAACGTTCATCACGTTCTGCTGCGCCGTCGCATCAACGTAGACCATCTCAATCACACGGCCGAGGAAATCCTCATGGGCTTCCGCAATCATGCGGTTTTCCGGGTCAAAGAGAGCCCATGAGCCAGGCTCATTGCCCAGGTACCAGCCAACGACGTCCCCGGCCACCAGGTGTCGATCGACGGCCACGCGGACGCCGACCGTGGCAACATGCGTGACATCCTCGGGACGAGGTAGCAGGCTCCGGGAAGGAAGACCGTTGAGTCTTTCAGGATCCATCATGTCGGTTCCTTGGTGATGCCTGCAGTACACCTTTTCGGATCACGGCGGCGATTTCACGTTCAGCGGATCTGAACCGATCCTGCGCCGCGACGCTCTCGATTGTAGCCGCTCGCCGGGGGGGCAGCACAGGACCGGAAGCCTGGGCCGGGCATCAATTCACGATACCTTCGCGAAGTATTCCATGTCCGTCAGTATGCCGTGTCAATCCAACGGTTCAAGATGGGAATGAACGAGTGTTCACTCACAAACCAAAGAGCCGCAGCAGTGCCCCAGGTCATGACGGAAACCACGAAGGCACGACCATAACTTGTGGGTAAACAGCGTATCGTCTGGATGAACCAGATGCAGAAACCGCTCCCGCCAACAACAAGGAATAAGACCACCTCTTCAAGATGTCTTGGTGCACTACCTGCAAGTGATCCTGCCACCACGGTGGCAAGCGTCATAACAATTGAGGTGGTGAAGCTAATATTCAGGGCTGTCCGATATGAAGGTTCCGGAATGGAACGAGGACTGCCTGCTCCCCCGACAAGGCAATTATAAATGGAACAATTCAAACGAAAATAGAATGCGCACAACGGCATAACGATCACAAAGCCCGGTAAAGCGAAACACAATAAACTGACGAATCCAATCATGATGCCTGCGGGTGCCCACCTCTTTCTCCAGTGAATACACGGCTGCCGTGACACGAATAGGTTTTTGCTAACCGATGAATAATTGGTATGTCAACATTACTGGATTTGCAGGAGACCGACTGGAAGGTCCATTAACAACCCAGCACGTAAAAAACATGCTTGATGACAATGTCATCAATGGAAATACGCAGGTGTTCGATCCGGTCGAAACAAAAAATGCCTGGGTGAAATTACAAGACACAGTATTCGGTGACTATATCGTTCAGCGAAAGGAGGAGGCGAAACAACAGAAAGCCGTTTCGGCCCTAGAGAAGCGCCAAGCCAAAGGAGCGACCAAAAGAAGGCGGCAGAAAAACAGGCCACAGGATGATGCCCAGATCACCTTGCCCCAGGAGTCAGGTGGTGATGAAGCGGGCAACACGTCGCCAGTCATCTGGGGGCTCCCATCTGGCGTGGCCGAACTAACGAGGTTAGAGAGTTTGCCCGGGGATGCGTTGTATCATCGGGGTTCAGTAAACTGCACACAGTGCAATCGAGAAATTGGTCATGAGATTCTTCTCAATGGGGAGAGCATGACCTGTGGGTGGTGTGCTTGTGTGAACACGCCACCGCTGAGTCCAACCAACGAAGGGCAAAAACTTCTTGACGGAAAACAGGCCCTGCAGCGCAGTTGGGCCAGGTCCGAACAGAAGGAAAGAGCCATCGAAAGAGAGACGGCTCAGCTCATTCAATCAACGGCACATGCTCGACTTGCCTTTTCGCTTTTCTGGAGCATTGCTGCTCTTGTGTGTTTTTTGATTTTTGTCGTT
>CAZXJC010000720.1:0-3486 GCA_964640885.1 uncultured Pirellulaceae bacterium
CTCGGCGGCGAAATCCGAGCTGCCGGCAGGGCTTGAGCCTGTATTGGGGCCCATCGCCACGGGACTTGGCGAGATCTTCATGTTTACCGTGGATGCCGAGCCGGGGATGCTGGATGCCGATGGCAGCGCCGTTACGCCCATGGAGCTGCGCTCGATTCACGACTGGGTGATCCGTCCGCAACTCATGCGCGTTCCCGGTGTGGTAGAGGTCAACCCCATCGGTGGGTTCGAGAAGCAAATCGTCGTGGCCTTCGATCCAGAGAAGCTGCTGGCCTACGGCCTGAGCCAGGCCGATGTGGTACAAGCGATCGAAGACAACAACGCCAACCAGGGAGCAGGCTTTATTGAGCGTAATGGCGCCCAGTGGCTGTTGCGTGTGCCGGGCCAGGCCGAGACCATTGGCGATATCGCGGCCATTCCCTTGAAGAGCACGGAAGGAGCGGCGATCCTGGTCGGGGATATTGCGGATGTCAGTGCGGGCCACGGGCTGCGCACCGGTGCGGCAACCCAGAACGGCCGCGAAGTGGTGATGAGCACCGTGTTTATGCTGATCGGCGAGAACAGCCGTACCGTAGCCGCAGCTATCGGCGAGAAGCTGGTGGAGATCAACCGGAGCCTGCCGGAGGGCATCAGTGCGAGCCCGGTATATGATCGCACGAAACTCGTCGACGAAACCCTCTCGACCGTACGGCGCAACCTGACCGAGGGTGCACTGCTCGTGATCGTCATCCTGTTCGTGCTGTTGGGCAATATCCGCGCCGCGTTTCTCACCGCACTGGTGATTCCCTTCGCTATGCTGATGACGTTCACCGGCATGGTGCAGTTCAGGCAGAGTGCCAACCTGATGAGTCTTGGTGCACTGGATTTTGGCCTGCTCGTCGATGGGGCCATCATCATTGTGGAGAACTGCCTCCGTCGACTCGGGCTGGCTTCGCCGGACGATCAGGTGTTGAGTCTGCGTCAGCGTCTGGATGTGGTGTTCGATGCCACGCGAGAGGTGATTCGTCCCGCTTTATTTGGCATCGTGATTATTACGTCTGTCTATCTGCCCATCTTTGCTCTCGAGGGGGTCGAGGGTAAGATGTTCCACCCCATGGCCACCACCGTCGTCATCGCACTGTTGAGTGCTATGGCGCTGTCGGTCACCTTCGTACCGGCTGCCGTAGCCCTGCTGTTCAGAAGACCGGTGCGGGTAAGACACAATGTGATTGTCAGCGGTGCGGGCCGACTGTATCAGCCAGTACTACAGTGGGTGCTGAGGTTTCGTCTGCCAGTGCTCGTGTTAGCCGCTGCCCTTGTGCTGCTCAGCGCGGTGCAGGCTACACGTCTCGGGAGTGAGTTCGCGCCCAGTCTGGACGAGGGCGATGTGGCCATGCACGCCCTGCGCATTCCCGGTACCTCGTTGAGCCAGGCGATCGAGCTCCAGAACCGTTTGGAGCCTTTGCTCGGACAGCAGCCGGAGGTCGAACACGTCTTCTCCAAAATTGGTACGGGGGATGTCGCCACGGATCCGATGCCGCCCAGCGTCGCTGACACCTTTATCATGCTCAAGCCGCGCGAACAGTGGCCGGACCCTGACAAACCGAAAACACGACTCGTGGCGGAACTGGCCGCGTTGGTGGAAGACGTCCCGGGTAACCGTTACGAGTTCCTGCAGCCGATTCAGATGCGTTTCAATGAGTTGCTGGCCGGGGTCCGCTCGGAGTTGGCCATCAAGGTATTCGGTGACGATCTGGAGCGGCTCACTGCGCTGGGTGAGGAAATCGAAGCGGCCATCGCCGACGTCGACGGCATCGCCGATCAGCAGGTGGAGCAGACTACGGGCCTCCCGATTTTGCAGATAGAGCCGCAGCTGGCGCAGCTGGCCCGCTATGATGTCAGCAAGGCCGAGATTCAGCGGCAGCTGGCCACGGCGCTTGGGGGCGCTGAGGCGGGGATCTTCTACGAGGGCGACATGCGGTCGGACATCGTGGTTCGTCTGGAAGAGCCGCGCCGTCTTGACGTCGACAGTTACAGCCACCTGCCCATTGCCTTGCCGGGAGGCGGCATGGTGCCCCTGCAGGAATTGGCGGATCTATCGCAGGAGACTGGTCTGAATCAGATCAATCGAGAGAATGGCAAGCGCCGTGTCGTCGTGACAGCAAACGTCCGGGGTCGCGATCTTGGCAGCTTTGTCGCCGACATCAAGCAAGCCGTCGGCGACAGAGTCGTCTTGCCAGCCGGCTATTGGGTTGAATACGGTGGCGCCTACCAGAAGCTTCAGTCCGCGTCCAAGCGCCTGGCGATCGTCGTCCCAGCCACACTACTGATGATTGTCGCTCTGTTGATCCTGGCACTGGGTTCGGTCAAGGATGCCTTGATCATCTTCACCGGTGTGCCGCTGGCGCTAACAGGCGGGGTTCTGGCCCTGACACTGCGTGATATTCCCTTCTCTATCTCAGCCGCAGTAGGCTTCATCGCGTTGTCCGGTATCGCCATCCTGAATGGTCTGGTCATGGTGTCTTTCATCCGCGAATTGGTAAAGGTGAAGGAGACCCTGCACGCGGCTATCATCGAGGGGGCCTTGACACGCCTGCGACCAGTGCTGATGACGGCACTGGTGGCGTCGTTGGGTTTCGTGCCCATGGCGCTCAATACCGGTATCGGTTCGGAAGTGCAGCGCCCCCTGGCGACGGTCGTAATCGGCGGGCTGATCTCATCGACGCTACTGACCCTGTTTGTGATTCCGGCCCTGTATCGACTGTCCCGTAAGCCGTATTCTATCCCAGAGTAGCCTCTTCAAAGAAGAGACTTGGGATCCTGGTTATCAGCTGGGTACGGACACCACAACCGGACGTGGCGTGACCGCCAAAGATATGCATGGTGTTCAGACTTCTGCTTGATGGATGAGAGTGGTACGTGAATTGGAGTTATTCGAATTCATCCCGGGTCATTGGAGGCCATTGATCCATTCGGGTTCATTCCGGGTCATTCGAGGTTATTGTGTTGTTGTTACAATTTCATAAGTTATTGTTTTTACAGGCGCTGTTGCCGAGCTCTCACGCCGGTAACACGGGTTCGAATCCCGTACGGGCTACCAACTGTTACGTCTCGTCGAACTTTTGATACCGTTTTGACGGTGGATCGAGTAAGGCGAGTCGTATTTCATCGGGAGTCCACACGATCTGCTTCACCTGCAGGTGGATGAGGTCGCGCTGGTCTTCAGGCGTACCTTGCCTATAGAGGTCGCCAAAGGTCGTCAGTGATTTAGTCAATAACTTAGCACTGACGACCTTTTTCTTTTCAACCGCGATCTCCGTTTCGACGGCGTTTATTTCCTCTTCGAGCTGTTCTTCCTCATTCTTCAGTTCCAAGACTTGGCCTCCTTTCGGCCAGGAGGACGGAACAAAGACTGTGCCATAGGGAGGTAATCTGTAAAGGCAGGGTTGTTGCTACTTGGAAGTGTGTAGTGCGGGGTATCAGAGTTGTGGCGCGGTCGATACATCC
>CAZXJC010000721.1:0-6466 GCA_964640885.1 uncultured Pirellulaceae bacterium
ACATGACTTGGTGCAAGTGAATAGGCTTGTGCCTTAGCCGTAAAGCATGTAGGCCTCGGCTGCTTTGACTTTGCGGGCTCGAATGTTGCCACCGGCAATTTTTTCACCAGCGGGATCGATATAAACGCGTCCGCTGAGCCCCGGTTTTACGTTCAAGACATGAATGTTGAAGATGTAACCTTCGTCACTGGTGGCCTTGAACCAGTGGATATTGTCTTTTTCATCGGAAACAGTCGAATAACTGCCTGCCTTGAATTGCCCATCAATGGTTGGCTTGATGATGATGTGTTCTTTTTCGTCCTTGATCCGATCGTAGTGACGGCCATGGAACTCTCCCTGGAGAACGAGAAAAGCGGTTGCCATGTTGTTATGTCCATGTGGGACGACCGACTGGTTCTTTTTCATGCCAAACATCTGGTGTCCGAAGACGAGTTGAGTTGGCAGACCTTCAACTTCAGGGAACTTGAATCGCATGGAACGTTCACCCTTATCACGAAACTGAAAATTGGTGGTCCGTTTCTTGAAATCGATGAAGGTTAGCATTTCCGCCAGGTCGATCTGATCGAACAGGGTTTCTACCTGTTTTTGCCATTGTACCTGTGTCAATTTTGTTCCCCGCAGTTGTTTCCCCATGGCATCTAACTCTTTTAACCATTTGGCTGCGATCGGCTTCACCTCGGCCGAAAAGAGATTCTCCGCGAAGAGGGTCTCGAGCAGGGAGAATGTAAGGAGTGAGCCAACCATTTGCTGGCTAAACTGGCGGCGTGATTTGTCGGTCATGGCGGATTCTCCAGGTTTTCGACGGCGGTGCAAAACGCTCGCGACCGTCATTGGGTCGAGTTTTTTCAGTCCCTTAAGAATAGCCGATTTTACTTATTTTTTCACCTGGTTTTGCCTCGGGTGAAAGAGAATTCACGATTTGCCAACTGTTATGACTGGCGGGTCTGCCTTTTGTTATGCTTAGCAAATCTGACATCAGTCGGTAAACTGACCGACCTGATCGTTCTATTTGCTTTTGGAGTTGCCACCAATGCGACCGATTTCCAATCGTTGTTTTTTTCTGTCCGCAGTGATACTGGTGATTTTTACTGGTAGCGGATGGTCCGTAGGGGAAGAGAGAAAGACAGAGACCGGAGAAGTGTCTTATGTGCCATCGGCAGGTGACAAGGATGTTCCGGATCGTTTTCAACTTAAGAAACATGTTTTTCCATATCAGCGTTTGGACCTGGGTGAAATCTTTCCGAAATTGTCGATGGCAAAACTGACCTTTCCCTCTCCGGTAGTGACACCTCATGCTCAGAACAATACGGTCCACTGCGAGTATTATCTTCCTCACCGAGAAACCCCCGTGCCAGGTGTCGTGGTGCTGCACATCCTGGGAGGCGATTTTGAGTTGTCTCGGATGTTTTGTCATGGGCTGGCCCATCGGGGAGTAGCTGCACTGTTGTTGAAGATGCCTTATTACGGTCCACGACGACCACCGAATGTCACCCGTCGTATGATCGATAAGGATCCACAATTGACCGTCGCTGGAATGACACAAGCAGTGCTGGACATCCGCCGAGCGACGGCCTGGCTAGGGAGTCGCAAGGAAATTGATAAAGATCGTCTGGGTTTGTTTGGGATCAGCCTGGGTGGAATTACTGGGGCCCTGGTCGCTGGCGTTGAACCGCGGTTAAAGCATGTTTGCTTGTTATTGGCCGGTGGTGATATTGGGCGCATTGCCTGGGAGTCACCGGAGGTCAAGGAGATTCGCCAGTATTGGCTTAAACAGGGAAAGACTCGAGAGGATTTTCTCCGGGCGATGCGGGAAATCGACCCGGTTAAATACGGGATGAACGTTCGTGGGCGCCGCGTGTTAATGTTGAACGCCAAGGAAGATGAGGTGATCCCTAAATCCTGTACGCTGGCACTCTGGGAGTCCTTTGGAAAACCGGAAATTGTCTGGTATTCCGGCGGACATTACTCGGTTGCGCGTCATCTTCTCGATGCGATTCGCCGTGTCACAGATTTCTTCGCAGAGGCGAAATAAGCTCCCGGTTGTCGTTTATTCCCACTCCCCCAGTTCGACTTCGTATTTTTGTAGCCGAGGGTTGCGGTAATAAATGACCTGGAGAAGTTCTCCATTTGTCGCTGTGCCTAGTTCTTTTTTTAGCACATCCGTATCAAGGATACGTTCTCCATCAATCTTGTGGATGACATCGTCAACACGGAGCCCGGCTTTGTGCCAGGGTGAGTCTTCTTCCAGTTTTGTCACTTTTAATCCCAGCGGATGCTTGGTGGCGGTAAAATCAGCTTTGGTATCTTCTGCTTTCCGCAGATTGCCGAACTTGGGGGCATTGATTCGCATTACTTGCAGTGTCGTTTTGTCACCTGGTCGCCATTGGCCGATCAGTTTCTTGAGATCATTAAAGTCGACCACGGGCTGACCGGAGAAACTTACAATCCAGTCACCGGTCCGCAAGCCGGCCTTTTGAGCCGCACTATTGGATTGGATTGAAGTGATGATGCAGGGCTCGGGAGGCTGCGGGCAACCGACACCCAAAAAAGCTCCGTTGCGGTGATCCACTTCGGCGGCAGCCAGGGCATTCTGTAATTTGTCAGCGGCTTCTTTGCTTACGTTGGTGCCGTAAAGTTTGACAAATCGAATTTGTGGCAGGTTTTCCATGTGCGGAAGTGCTGCATCGGTGATGGGAGTGTACTTAATGTCCAGACTCACCAGGCCGGTTAACTCGGCGACATTTTTAATTCCTTTGTCGGTGATCTTGGCACGTTTAATCGTGAGACTGCGCAAGCGTTGCATTCCGACCAGATGGGGTAGCCAGCTGTCATTGGCTTTGTCCCCGATTAGCTCGACGGCTTCGGCCGAACCGATCCACTTAAGCCGTTTCAGGTCGTTTGCTGTTCCTTTCCACTCGTTTCCAATATGGACGACCCGTTGTGGTACGAGTTGTAAGCCGAATTGAATCGCGACTTGTTTTACCTCGCCACCGAGAAGCGTGATTTCCTGGATGGCACGCTGCTCCCGTAGGGCGCTGAGCTTGGTTAGCGTTGCAGTTGCACGCCGTCCGGCAGGGGTTCCAACTTGTTTGGAAATTTTCTGCAACGCCTGTAACGCGGGATCGTCAACAGTCCATTCTTCGTTGAGAGCCAATTGCCGCAGGATATGGATGATTCGGGCAGTTGCTTCCGGCGTGCTCTTGGGTAACGCCTGTACCAGTGGAGTGATTGCTGCACTGCCGACTTCAATGAGCTTCAAAGTGGCCGTTTCGCGAGCCACGAACTGTTCAGCACTTAAATCCTGAATCCAGGTCGCCAACTGTTCTGTGGTCGCTTTAGGCGTTTCCGCTACTTTCGTCTCCTGCCCATTAACTATCGATGGCATGACGGTTCCGGCAAGCAGACAACTCAACCATAGCAAAGTCCGTATCCGCATGATCCCTCGCCCCGATGGGTTTGTGCCCCGTAAACCGACTTCTTGTCTGCTATTTCCTAACCTTAGTGCGACTGGCAGCCCTGATTTTAGCACATAGGTGTTCCCTAAGTACAACCCTTTCCTTGGAGCCGTTGGTGTTAGCCGGCTTGAGTCTGGAATCAGTGCTGAGAAACCAAGTAAAACTAGGTAAGTTTTCCCTGGCGGCGTTGAGCATCTTGCCGTTACCTGTGCGGAGAATTGTTGGTGCCGTGACGGACAGTGAAGTCGGGAGTTCTCTTTGCCCTGGTTACCGATTCGCCTAGAATGCAGACAACAGGAATTCAGGAGTGTCTTGGTATCAGGCTGAACAGCAATGCCAGGGGCTCCGTTCGTTGAGTTACCGCGGTAATTTTGAGTAGACCATGATACAGAAGAAAACCGTTAAGCCAATTGTTTTTGGTTCGATCGCGACAATCGGCCTGGCGGTTTTGGTTGCCTCTCTCACGTTCCAAACAAATGGTCAGTCGCAGGGAAGAAGCCTGACGAAACGCAAGAACGAGATTGTGCGGATCATTCAGGAACGTGGTGAACTGGATACCAAATTACGTCGTCGCCTGATGGCGGCACGCAGTGCTGCAGAACTGGAATCGCTTTTCCAGGCAACCGAGGCTCGTCAATTAAAGAGTATTCCGTTTAATGGCAGCCGTAGTTATCAAATTTTAAAGGACCTCTGCGCCATGGGGTCCCGGACAAGTGGGTCGGAGGGGATGAAAAAGCAACGGGAGTTTCTCACCCGGTATTTCACGCAACTTAACGGTAAGGTCCAACTTCAGTCTTTTGATATTCGGCATCCGGTTGATGGCAGCCGTGTAACGATGCACAACATGATCGTGCAGTGGCATCCCAAGCGTGAGAAGCGGATTTTGCTTTGTGCTCATTACGACACCAGGCCATTTCCTGACCGGGATCCAGATCCCAGCAAACGCCGTGGTGTTTTCCTGGGTGCCAACGATGGTGCCAGTGGCGTGGCACTACTTTGCGGCCTGGCCCATTCGATGGCGGACCTGAAGGGTTCGTACGGGGTCGACTTTGTGCTCTTTGACGGGGAGGAGTTTGTTTTTGATGCAGAGGTTGATCCTTATTTCTTGGGGTCGACTGAATTTGCCAAGGCGTATCGGAACACACCTCCACCCTACCGCTATCGCTGGGGTGTGTTGCTTGACATGGTGGCTGACGAACAATTGCAAATTTACCAGGAGATCAATAGCTGGAAATATGCTCGGCCGGTTGTTCAAGATATTTGGGCGGTTGCGAAAAAACTGGGAGTGATCGAGTTTCGTTCACAGCGGAAGCATGAGATTCGCGATGATCACCTGCCGCTCAACGAGATTGCTTTGATTCCGACGTGTGACATTATTGATTTCGACTACCCGCGTCCCGGCTTGCGGACTTCTTACTGGCATACCCAGCAGGATAATCCAAAACATTGTTCTGCAGTTTCGCTGGCTCGCGTGGGGTGGGTGGTACAGGAGTGGCTTCGTCAGCTAAACTGAGCAAAGCTCTTTTTCTGTAAACCCTAACAGCCGTAACGGATCCATGTGGTCGAGTATTGTATTTGGTGTCGTACTAGCAATCCTGGCGCTTTGGATGATGTGGCGCAGTTTCCAGGATCGGCGCGAAAGAGCTCAGCTCTCTGAAGAAATCCGAGACCATGAGTACTTTGTACAATTGGATAGTCGTCGGCAAAATATTAATGTGACGTTGCTGATTATTGGTACCCTGGTAGCGGGCAGTCCGTTGGTTTCTGGAACGATGACAGTGGTAGTTTACTGGAGTATCGTGACGTTGCTGGTTTGCTTTATGGGAATGCTGGCCTTAGCGGATTTGCAGGCTTCGCGTGATTACCTGGATGAATTGAGAGCAGAGCAGCTGGTTACTTACGAGAAGCTAAGAGGTGAATTGGACAAGTTTCGCGAAGAAACGGAGGAAAGCGGGCAAGTCGACCCTGAATCAAATGGCCACGGCTTGAAACAAAAGAAAAATGACGAAGAAAACACATAAAATCGCTGTCTATCCTGGTGATGGGATTGGACCTGAAGTTATCGACCAAACCGTTCGCGTGTTGCGCGCCGTCGAAGAACAAGATGGCACGTTTCAACTGGACTTCGAGACATTTCCCTGGGGTTTTGAATACTGGGAGCATACCGGCAAGGTGGTTCCCGATGATTACTTGGAAACTTTGAGAGAGTTTGACGCGATTCTTTTGGGAGCCGTTGGGTGGCCGGAAAAGCTTTCAGATCATATTACCCTGGCACCGTTGGTTCGTATCCGCCAGGTCTTCGACCAGTATGCCTGTGTTCGCCCGGCCCGCTTGTATCCCGGTTTGCGAAGCGTGCTAACGGATAAGACTTCGGAACACATAGATCTCGTTGTGATCCGAGAGAATTCCGAAGGTGAATATGTCGATAACGGGGGACGTTTTCGCCGGGACACCAGCCAAGATGTGGCGATTCAAACAGCTGTTCATACCCGGCACGGAGTTGAGCGAATCTTACGGTTTGGGTTTGAATTCGCACGTACGCGACGGAATCATTTGACGATGATCACTAAGTCAAATGCTCAACGTTACTCGTTCGTGCTGTGGGATGAAGTCCTGGACCAGATTAAGGATGAATATCCCGACGTGGAAACCACACGACAGCATTGTGATGCAGCTGTGATGAATTTCGTGCGTTGCCCCGAGGCTTTTGATGTCGTGGTGGCTTCCAATTTGTTCGGAGATTTGCTGACAGACCTGGGCGGTATCATTGGTGGTGGACTAGGCCTCGCTCCCAGTTGTAATCTCGATCCATCAGGTCAGGCGCCCTCGATGTTTGAACCGGTCCATGGTTCTGCTCCCGATATTGCTGGCCAGGGAATTGCTAATCCAACCGCTGCTGTTCTAAGCGCAGCAATGATGCTTGATCATCTGCAATTGCCAACAGCTGCCGAAGCTATTCGAGAAGCAGTGGCCCGGACGCTGGAGAGTGGAGAAGGTACACCAGATCTTGG
>CAZXJC010000722.1:0-17125 GCA_964640885.1 uncultured Pirellulaceae bacterium
ACGCCGATGATCGACGTGGTGTTCCTGCTGCTGGTCTTCTTCATCTGGAATGCTCGTTTGCAAAAGCTTGAATACGTGTTGCCCAGCCAGCTGTCGGCGGCAACCGGGAATCAAGATGCAGAAACAATAGAACCGCTCCCGGAAGCAGATTTTGATGACGTGGTAGTTCGTATTCGCTGGCTTAACGACCAGCCCAGCTGGTCGATTAATGACAACCCGGTGGCCAGTCTCGAACAGCTGCAACAGAGACTGATGACTATTCAAGAAATCAAACGTGATGCACCAGTCATTTTACATCCGGACAAACAGGTTCCGCTGGGGCATGTGATTGATGTTTATGACCGTTCTCGTAGTGCCGGTTTTGATCGTATTCAATTCGCTGCTTCGCAAGCGATTTAGCTGCTCGAGGAATGTATGTTCAAAGAAGGTGGTTGGCGAATCATTTTTGGCCTGGCTGTTTGCCTGCTTATCAGCAGCAGTAAACTTGTCGGTGCCGATCATCTCGTGGAGACGGAAGACAGCCAACTTCTTGAGGGCTTGCGCAAACGAGCCCTTTTCCAGGTGGCGCAGTCACATTGTCAGCTTCGCCTGGAAACCCCGGGCCTCTCGATGTTACAGCGGACCCAATGGACGATTGAATGGATCCGTACGCATGCCCAGCATGCACTCTCGCTCCCGGCTGATGCCCGTGCGCCACAATGGCAACAGGCCCGCAAGGTAGCCTCCGATTACTTGCAGCGTTACCCACGTTATCCCCAGCGCACTATTGTCGAAGTACAGGATGCCCTGACCCTGCTTGCTCGTGGCGAGTTATTGCGACAGGAAGCAGCTATTTCCCTGCAGCCACAAGAAAGACGGGCAGCAGCACTGGAAACATTGCGGATGTCCGTTCGAATGCTGGAAAAAATAGATGCCACGTTGAGCAAAATGATACCCGCTGCCCGGAACGAAACAGGCGATGAGGGCAGTCTTTCTCAGAGTCGCTTGATGTCCTTGCAGGTTCACGTTCAATTTCAATTGGCCCGTGCTTTCCGTAATCAAGGGCTCTGTTACCCACAGCGCAGCGAGGACCAGATTGCTGCCTTGCAAAAAGCCCTTAATCAACTGGCCAAACCACTCACCCAACTCGCTCCCGAAGATGCACTGGTTGGGCCGATTCAACGGGACCAGTCCATTTGCTTGAGATGGCTGGGAGACCTGGAACAAGCCAGGAAAACAATTGCGCCGCTTCACCAGGCCGGCAGGGATCCGCAGTTGCAATTGCAGGCACGTGCCGAGTTAATTTGGATTGAACTGGCCAGTAAGCGGCTGGCAGCAGCGATGACATTGCTGCAACAACCCCGGCGTATCGAAAATATCGCGTCGCCGGAACTGGACCTGGCCCGATTAGAGGGCAGCCTGGTGCAGTGGCAGCAGGCTCGCCAGCTGAATCAAACGGCAGCTGCGCAGCAGTGGCAGCAACGGGCGATCGATATGGTCCGGTTCCTGGAGAGTCAGCATGGGGCTTACTGGGGACGAAGAGCAGAAACTCGCCTGCTGAGGATCGCTGGGCGGGATACCAGCAACCTGGAAATTTTACATCGCACCGCCGATGATTTGTATCTGAAAGGGAAAATGGAAGAGGCACTGGCTGCCTATGAGCAAGGAGCGGCGCTGGCAGATAAGGCGGGAGTAACCAGCGAGGCGTTTCAACTCTGGTACAAGGCAGCCCTCGTCGAACAAAAGCGACAGCGTTTTGAATCCTATACGAAGCGCCTGCGAGAACTGGCAGCAAAACTTAAAACACACCCTCAAGCCAGCAGTGTTCATCTGCAGGCAATCCAATCCACTTACCAGCGGCTGAAGGATGAAACCCAAGACCGTTCCGGCTATCGCCAATTACTGGAAGAACATCTTGTGCACTGGCCCCAGTCGCTGACCGCCAGCTCGGTTCGCGTCTGGTTGGGCAATGAGTTGCGGCGGCAGGGCCAATTGGAACAAGCGATTGAGATTTACCAGGGTGTCTCGATTGAATTTCCTCAATACGTGACCGTCTTGGACCTGCTGGAAACCTGCTGGTGGTTACAGCTCAAAACATTAGCAGCCGAGCCAGCCCAGTTGCGTGAGGCCCGTGGAGAAGCAGTTCAATTTTTTGAAGCAGTTGTCTTAGGTACTGAAGGCCAGTTGCCACGACGCTGGAGCCCCGCGACTCGCCAGGCAGTCTTGATTGCCGCTCGTTTTCGATTGCAGGGGTCGGCCGGTGGCCTGGCACGCGTGGAAGCAATGATCAAGGCAGCATTGCAGGGGCAACCGGCGGCAGAAGCCGGCTGGGTTTTTTCAGCCCGCGGACTGCTGGTGCTGGCGCTGGCTGGACAGGACAAGAAAGAAGAGGCCTCCACTGCCTTGAAAGAGCTTGCCGGCGGAGAACCGCTGCAGATATTGGAAACGATCGCTTCGCTGGGAAGCTTGACGCGACAAGCTGCTGGTGGAGCGAAAATACAATTGGCCCGGATGCAGCTCACCCTGGTTGCTCAATTGCAACCTCATCAGGGAGAGCTGAGCACAGCTGACCAGTTGCGATTTGTCCAGCTACGGGGGCGGGCTCTGGCGGATGCAGGCCAGCAGGTGGCGGCCCTGCAGGTGTTTCGACAACTGGCCGCTGACCATCCACGGGTTGGCAGTATCCAAGAGACCTATGCGGAATTATTGTCGGCCGTTGATGACCCTGGTAGCCGACAGCAGGCACTACAGCAGTGGCGGCGGGTTGCTCAACACAGTCCGCCGAAATCGAAACGCTGGTACCGAGCAAAGTACCAGGTTGCTTTGACCTATTTTCGCTTGGGTCAGCCCGAGCAGACGGCGGCCCGCCTTCGCTACCTGCAGGCTACCAGCGGCTGGAAAGATTCCGACATGAAGCCCCAGTTTGAAACGCTGCTAAAACGTGCCGATCCCTGATGGAAAGGGAAGGCCGATTGCAACTGCCTGAAACGTGATCAGCGCAGCGCAACAGGCAGACAATCGATCCGCGTATCGCAGGCCACTTTTGCTACTACCAGGGTGCTCGCAGATAGTAGACACCAAACTGGCTGGTGTGGCTGGGCCAAGCTGGTGTATTGCGGAATCGCGTGGTGGCGTTTCCGATGGCACCGGGGTAACCACGCTGGTACTGGTGGTAAATAGGTGTCATTTCCGATTGGGAAACTCCCCAACCCATTTGGCGATGCGTTTGAACCGTTGGTGGTACCACGAGTGCTACGGGCTGACCATGAGCCGTGTGCACATAATTGTTATGCCATGACATGGTGGCGGCATAGCGTTGACCCCAGTGGTTCATGATGCGTCCGCCAGCTTCGGCTTCTGTCGGCGAAGCTGCGAACGTGAGTGTCAACAAGAGGGCGATTGAGAGCAGTTTCTTGCTCATGCGTCTATATCCTTTCTAGGTGAGTCAGCTTGAGCTGGCTCACGTGATTCATCAAACAACAGCGACAAACTTCCGGTTCCGTTAATATGATTCGGTTCCAGACGATGTCAACGAGAAAAGAAGTGATCAATGATGGGTGTTCGCATGTATCGGACACGGGTACGTGTCAGGCCAGTGCCACAGTCGTAATAGCGATAATACCTGCGCTGGTGCTGGTACATGTATTCGTGAGGTAGCAAGGGCTGGTAGGTAAAGTACGTATGGCCGACGAGCGGTGGTACCGGACGGGGTGCCAGGTACATGGCAGCCGGTACACCACCGGGGCCCCCGGGTACATAGTAATTGTAGAATAGGTCTGGTTGTCCGTGAGTTCGGGCAGCAGGCTGTGCGGGAACAGCGACTTCTGCTGGTTCTGCAGCTGGTTCTTCTTGTGCGTTGGCGCTACTGGTGGCGAACAAACCGGTGCCAAAAAGTAGGGGAACCGCTAAAAAAAGAATGCGTAGTGATGGGCGAATCATGGGAGTGACTCCTAAATCAATCGATATGTGGGATGATTTGTGGTTTCAGGATGACCGGTTACAGCCCATTTGTGGGGGCTCCCGGCTCGGGTTTTAGGGTGTTCAATCGAGGTAGATTTGCAGCAGTCCAAAGCGCAAAACGACCTATATAGAATCGTCGGCTAGGGCCTGCGGGTGGGTAAATCTTTATTTGCCGGTTTGTCCATTTGTTCCTGTTGGAGGGGCGTTACAGGCGACCCCGGTTGTTAAGAGAGCCCTCGAATCGGTATAATCCGCAAAGTTTTACCGGCCACGAGAGCTGTGATCTGGGAATGACTGTTGGTCCTCTCAGACCAGAGAGGCATGAGAACCTTAGTGCGGTGATGGAGTACTGCAGCATTGGCAAAAACGAAGCGTAAAAAGAAGAAGAAACCGGATCGCAAGATCGGGCAAAGCTCTTCCAATGGCCATTCGCGTAAACGACGAACTGCTACTGCGCAGTCTATGGCAGCTAAGCAGCGGACGATTTCAGTAAGCGAATTTTTTGCCAAGAATCGACACTTGCTTGGATTTGACAATCCGCGCAAGGCACTGCTGACAACAGTCAAAGAGGCGGTTGATAATTCTCTCGATGCCTGTGAGGAGGCCGGTATCTGCCCGGAGATCTGGGTGCAGATCGATCAACTCAAGCAGAACCGCTTCCTGGTGGCGATTCAAGATAATGGCCCAGGTATACTGAAAAAACAAATTCCGTTGCTCTTTGGCAAGCAGCTCTATGGATCCAAGATTCATCGCTTGCGGATGAGTCGTGGACAGCAGGGCATTGGTATCAGTGCGGCAGGGATGTACGGCATGCTAACGACTGGTAAACCAGTCAAGATTCTCTCCAAGCTTTCAGTTCGTAAGCCGTATCACTATTACGAAATTCAGATTGATACGAAGACCAACAATCCGGAGATCCTCAACAGCAAGGGTGATGGAGTTGATATTGCACCCAAGAATGCCGAATCCTACATGGCAAAACATGATATCCAGTGGGAACGTTATTACGACGCGGTGGGAGAAGAGCCTCCGGCTGAAGTAAAAAGTGGCACGCGCGTCAGTATTGAACTGGAAGGACGGTATCACCGTGGTCGGGGTAGCGTTGATGATTACCTCGAACAGACCGCGATTGCTAATCCTCACGTCACCCTGCATTACCGTGACGCCGATGGCACCCTGAAGACCTACAAGCGTTCGACCGAATTGCTGCCTCCGGAGCCCAAGGAGATTAAGCCTCATCCCTATGGCGTCGAATTGGGCCGGCTGGTCACGATGCTCAAAGAAATGAAAACAGGAACCATTTCTCAATTTTTGACCCAGTCGTTTTCGCGAGTCAGTTCAGCCGTTGCCCGCCGGATTTGCGAGACGGCCAGTGTCAGCACGCGGGCCACTACCCGGCGGATTGGCCGCAATGATATTGAGTCACTATATGACGCAATCCAGGAAACTAAGATCCGGGCTCCGTCGACCGATTGCATTTCAGCGATTGGTGAAGAGCTGATTCTCAAAGGTCTTTACCAGGTTGTGCCGGGCGAGTTCTTCGTGGCGGCCACGCGCCCGCCCGCTGTTTACCGTGGAAATCCCTTTCAACTGGAAGTGGGCCTGGCATATGGAGCAGGTACCACGGCCCAAAAAGTGTCACTCGAATTGCTGGACCAACTGCTTACGGAAAGCGATGCCCGTACTCTGCGACAATTCCTGGTTACCACGTTTGACGGATTGGGAACTGATGCGGCGGATCGCATCATCAAGGAAACGGAGCTGGGAACACGTAAGTCGCCATCTCGACTAGTGAAAGCGGAACGTGAAAAATTGCATGTCGCCATGAGAAATGTCAATGTTTCCGAAGGTCAGTCGATGCAGGTCTTGCGTTATGCAAATAGAGTCCCCTTGCAGTTCAAGCAGCGCGACTGTGCCATTACGCAGGCCGTCATGGGAACCAACTGGAGGCCCTACGGGTTGAGCCAGTCTCGTGGCTCGTTGCCGAGTGGCCCTGTTACGGTGATGGTTCACTTGGCCAGTGTTTGGGTGCCGTTTACCAGCGAGTCGAAAGAAGCGATTGCCTCCTATCCCGAAATCGAGAAGGAACTGCGATTGGCATTGCAGGCGGTTGGGCGCAAGCTCGGGATGTACTTGCGACGTAGAAAACGTGTGAAACAGGAAGGCGAACGACGCAACGTGTTCCTGCGTTACCTGGGTGAAGTGGCTACTGCCGTGAGTGATATCAATGGAGCCAATCGTCAAAAGCTTTATGATCAGTTGCTACGTGTCGCGAAACGGAAAACGGCTGAAGCGGATGCGCAATACGATCGCCTTGGCAAGAAGGTTGATCCAAGCGAAGAAGAATACGGTAAGAATGTGCTGATTGTCGATCAGGATCCGGAAGAGCTGCTTACCGAGCACTTGAATCCTGACAATCCTCAGCAGGAACTATTCTGAATGGCAGGACGCTAGAACCGGAAAGAACTAGTATGGCAAAGCGAGCACGTAAAAAGAAAAAAGCTCCCTCCAACGGCGCAGCGAAGACGAAGCTCACCGCAAAGGATCGCCGCACCCTGAAATCATTGCGGACCGTGGCAGACCAGGTCGTTAAAATTGCTCAGCGTAGCCGGGCACCGCACTTGGATATCCCCTCGCGGTCCCTTTCCAATGTCCGTTACAACAAGCGCAAACGTTTTATCGAGATGGGTAGTTCCAAGAATCGACGGGAACTGTTTAACCTCTCGCAGGCGAAAAGCTACATGCAGACGATGCTCGTTAGCAGTGGCTGTAAGCAACTTATCGAACAGGGTAAGACAACTAGCATTCGAGGTATGTACTACCTGCTTAAACATACGATTGAGGGTACCAAGGAAGAGACGTTCGATGACCAGGCCGATTGCGATCCGGTGATCGAAGATGTTGAAGTGACGATGAATGCCTTGCGCGAAGAATTGCATGTTTATGCATCTAATCGGGGCTCACTGGTTGGCAATATTCGCCTGACCGACAGCGGTGACAGTATCGATTGCGCTCGGATGGGCTCCGGGGGATATGCGATTCCATCCATTTGTGAGCCAGAAGTCTTGCAATTTAATAAATGCCAGGCGGACTTTATCCTGCATGTCGAAAAAGATACGGTCTGGCGACGCTTTAATGAAGATAAATTCTGGAAGACTCACAATTGTATTTTGACCCATGGAAATGGTCAGCCTCCCCGTGGCGTGCGACGCCTCTTGCACCGCATGCACAATGAATTGAAACTGCCCGTCTACTGCCTGCTCGATAACGACCCCTGGGGCTATTACATCTACAGCGTGATTAAGCAAGGTTCCATTAACTTGGCCTACGAGTCCAGCCGGATGGCGATTCCCAATGCTAAGTTCATGGGTTTGCGTAGCAAGGACTACACGCGTTGTGACCTGTCGCCAAGCGTCACGATTAATCTCAGTGATAATGATATCAAGCGAGCTAAACAGATCGCGAAGTATCCCTGGTTCGAAAAGAAGAAGGCCTGGCAAAAAGAAATTAACCTGATGCTGGAGAATGGCTTCAAGCTGGAAGTCGAAGCTCTCATTAGCAAGGACATCAGTTACGTAACGGAAGAATATGTGCCCGCTCGGCTGGCCGATGAAGATTATCTCGACTGATCTTCGACTACGTGTCGCGTTGCCCGCAGGAGGACCGGATGTCCATTAAGCTCTGCGCTATGAACGCCCAGGATTATGACCAGGTGCAGCAATTGTGGAGCCGTTGCGAAGGGCTCAGTCAGCCCGATTCTCGCGAACAGGTCGAAGCACTCTTGCAACATCATCCGGGATTGAGCCTGGTGGCTCGACATGAAGAACAGATCGTCGCCGCGATCCTGGCGAGCCATGATGGACGACGTGGCTACCTCTATCACCTGGCGGTCGATATTCCCTATCGTCAGCAAGGACTGGCCCGCCAACTGGTGCAGCACTGCCTGGATCAGCTCGAGACAGCTGGGATCCCCCGTTGCAGTGTTTTTGTTTACCAGGAGAATGAAGAGGCAAGCCAGTTTTGGAAATCACTAGGATGGCGCCAGCGACCGGAACTCAAAGTGTTCGCCATCGACCTGGATACTTTTGCAGAAGCAAAACAAAATGACTGAATCGCCAACGCAAGCATCACCTGACTGCCCTGTGCTACTGACAATTCCCGTTCAATGGGGAGACCAGGATGCTTTTGTGCATGTCAACACTCCCAGCTCTATTCGCTGGTTCGAAACCGCTCACATGGATTACTTTGATCTTGATCCTATCGTTGAGCTGTTGCAGGGTACCCAGGTGGGACCAATCCTGGTCTCGATTCACTGCGATTATCGCCAGCAATTGTCCCATCCCGATACGATTCAAGTGACGGCTCGCGTCAAGAAGATTGGTCGCACAAGCATGGCAATGGAGCATCAAATCTTCAGCCAGCAGCAGCAAACGCTGATCAGCGAAGGATACTCAACAATCGTCCTGTTTGATTATGCCAAGAATGAACCGCTGCCTGTTTCAGAAGAACTTCGTACCGTTATCGAAACACTCGAAAAACGATCACTTGGCGATGACTAATTCGACCCTCGTGACCGCGATGGAAAAGACCGGCAATAAAACTACGGGTAAAAGCGCACATGTTTGAACCATTAGCCGGTGATCTCTACGATTATCCAGCCTACTATGACCTGGTCTACGGTTCTGACTGGAAAGCAGAATTCGATTTTCTAAGTGGTTGCTTTCAGTCGTTCGCGACGATTTCCGTGAACCACGTTTTCGAACCCGCTTGTGGAACCGGCCGCTTGCTTCATCGACTTGCAGATCAGGGTCTCCGCATTTCTGGACTCGATCTAAACCAGCATGCGGTTGATTACTGTAACCAGAGACTGGCAAGAAAAGGGTTTGAAGACCGTGTTGTGCAAGGAGATATGAGTGATTTTCAGTTGCCTGCAACTGTCGATGCAGGCTTCAATATGATCAATAGTTTTCGGCACCTGCTTACCGAACAGCAAGCAGTCGCACACCTGCAATGTATGGCTACAGCTATCAAACCAGGTGGCCTCTACATTCTCGGTATCCACCTCACACCGACCGCCGTTGAGCCCACCGAATCGGAATCCTGGTCCGCCCAACGAGGACATCTCTGTGTCGTGACAGAGTTGCGTTGTAGCGAACGTAACCTGCAGCAGCGGACTGAGCGTTTTACGATGACCTACCAGGTCCATACACCAACCAAACGACAACAACTGAAAGATACCCTGGTGTTTCGAACGTATACGGCCGAGCAATTTCGAGAACTGTTGGTCCAAATCCCGCAGTGGGAAATCGCCGATACTTTCGATTTTCACTATGATCTGCAGGAACCGGTCGTAGTAGATCCGACCAGCGAAGATGTGGTTTACGTCTTGCGACGGACCCCTTGAAAAACGGTCTCAATGGCCCGCAGCTTGTAACTCTTACCAAATGAGCGGGTGCTGACATCTTCCCTGCCACAGGAAAGGCTTTAAAACGGGCAGTCTAGGTTAACTTTGGGTCCTCGTTCTGATTTGGCATGTTGTTTGCACTTAAAATACAGTCGGGTGGCGGGTGTCCAACGGAGTTCACCTGTTTTTAGCTAAGGAGGGTATTAGTGATGCGGTTAGCGAAATGTTTGCATGGTTTGGGAGCGATTGGTGTAGAAATCCTGGCCGTATTGATGTTGGGTTGGGTTCTTTCCGCGACGCATCCTGCTCAGGGTGTCACTGCGACCGAAGTTCATCTGACCAGTCCAACAGTTCTCAGTCGGGAGCAGCGGCAAGCAGACCGGGAGATTTTTGCAGCTGACCAGCTGAAACGGTCGGCAGATGGGTTATTTGAACAGCTTGCCAGCCACCTGAGTGACGTATTCACGATCCCTGATGAGACCTAGTAGCTAAGGCTCAGGGGTCAAAAAAGAATTTTGCCAGATTTTCAGCAAATCGTTAGAATGGCCGCATTGGATCGCGCCAACGTAGTGCGACGGGCAGCAAGCCCACGAAGTGATCGTGTCTGGCAACTGGCGATCGAAGTGGGAGGGATCGATTAGAGAAAGGAGGTGGTTCAGTGATATATGTCTGTATATGCCAAGGAGGTGGCCGCACCTAATGGGTAGCCGGCGGGCTGTCCCCGGGGCAGCCACCAACTCTTGAGGATGACCAGCTGGTTGTCCTTGACCGAGTAAATCCGAGGCCCGTTCCTCTGCGGAGGGACGGGCCTTTACTCTTTGCTGATCAAGACGTCTTCAAATCCTCGGCATCCGGATCGAGAAATTCGTTCGGCTTCTGAAAGATGCCCAGTAGCAGGCAGCCATCGGGGCTGTGCGCTGCGTGCACGGATCCCCGTTCTCGCCAGACAAAATTACCGCTGGTACATGTTCCCGCCTCGTCGACAAGGCTTCCTTCCAGAACGAACGTTTGTTCAATTCCTGTATGTCGATGTAATGGCAGTTGTGCCCCGGCTTCACAGCGAAACAAGCCGGTGAATGAATCACTCTGGTCATCTCGCCAGAGAATTTTCATCGTGATGCCCGGAAACTGGGTCGGTTGCCATTCGAGTTGCTGGACATCGATGAAGTGAGATCCGGGTTCCTTGTTTTCACTTGTCATGAGCCGTTTCCTTTACGGGCTGTAAGGTTCCGATCAGGGTGCAGGAATAATACGTATCTGTCGCACCTCGGCTGCTGTATACCAGCTGGCGATCCCAAAGGGTCGTACGGGTTCTTGCTCCCACCAGATAGAGAATTTATGACCCTCGGTCTCCATGTCGAGAATTTCTTCTTGATCGATCCAGGCCTGAATTCTCTTTGGAGTGACCCGCAGGCGAACCTGGTACCAGCGATTATCTTTGACATCCAGGTAACCGGTCGTCTCGTTTTCGACTGCTGCCATGTTGTCGATATTGGACAGGCCGGTGACGCCACCACCCCAGCCACCAATAATTAGGCTCAGGTACGAGTCGTTAAAGGGAAATGTCAGGCCACAAAAGAAATCGCTCCCCTTGGTCCGTCGCGTTTGCAGCGAGACCTCATAATGATTGCGGGGAAATGGCCCTTTCCAGCGGATACCGGTAGCTGGTTGCCCTGCTGACAACGCGATTGCTCCATTTTTAATGGTGACTTTTCCATGCTTTTCAAAATCGTTTTTCTTGATCACTTCCCACTGACCCAGTTGTTTTCCATCGAACAAGGACTGGGGCGCGGACAGCGTTGATTGCTTGGCCAAGTTGACCCAGTGGCTTAGTGCATAACCACTTCGCTGCGGTAAAGCGGGTGCCGGGTGTTGTGGTCCCCGCTGTAAACTGAGCGCTGTCAGGGCTCCATTGAGCTGTTTGTCTCGCAGGCGAATTCTAAGGGCCAGTTGGTGGGGTCGTCGATTGACGTCAGGCGTATTCAAATTGCCAGCAAAAACGCCGGTCAAGAAACCATTTTCAACGCGGACCTGGTTCAGTAACTGTTTGAGCTGTTGATTCAACTGCACCTTGACGTCTCCGTCTGCCTGGACCCAAAGCTTGACAGGTTGTTTGCCTGTATAGGTTTCCACGGCGCCAGTCCAGTAACCAATCCATTCCGGGGTCGGTTGCCAGGGAACGGGGGGAGCCGGCGTTATTCTCTGGTACGATGCCCGCCTCACTTGCTGTGCATACTTGGGTAACAATTCGGCCAGGATCTGTTCGACTACCCGATGGGGCAGACTAGAGCTGGTATTGGTTAAGGCAGCTACGGCGATTCCCTCGGCTGGTACCAGTGTTAAGCGGGTACGGACACCCGGCATGCCGCCCGTGTGGGTAACGGTCCTGAATCCATATTCGTTTTCGGTGATTCGCCAGCCGACTCCATAACCAACACCCGGCTTGGTGGTGACCGTGGGTCGCTGCATTTCGTCGATCCACTTGTCGGACAAAGGAGGTTTCTGATCGGCCAGCGGTTTTTTTAAGTGCAGCGAAGCGAAGCGAATCAAGTCATGGGCACTGCTGTAAATGGCCGAGGCTCCTGGATGATCGAAATGGTAGTCGGACAGCGGCTGCTGGTCCGTGCCGTAGCGTACGGCCGCCAGCTTCTGTTGTGCCTGATCCAGGCCGATCGCCGTATGTTTCATTCCCAGTGGAGAGAAGACTTCTTTCTGCATGAAGGTAGCGTAATCGTGGCCACTGCTGCGCTGGATCACGTAATCCAGGATGCCATAGCCAAAGTTCGCGTACCGGTAACTTTCACCCGGCAGCGTGAGAAGTTTGCCATAACGCCGAATTGACTCGTCGCGCGTGGGGGCGCGATGGGGCGTGTCCGCATAGAAGAACTGGTAGTGCAGTGGTAATCCTGAAGAGTGGTTGGCCAGTCGCCTTACCGTTGCCTTGTCGATATGACCAAGCGGTGATTGGAGCTTGGCCTCACCCAGGTACTTGTTGACTGGCTGATCCAGCTCCACCTTGTTCTGCTGGACCAGTCGCATCAGTCCGGTGGCCGTGATTGGCTTGGAGATCGATGCCAGCGAATACATGGTCTGTTCCGTGGCCCGGATCTTTCGCTCTCGGTTGGCCCAGCCGAAACCTTCTTCCCAAAGGATCTTGCCATCCTTGATGACCGCTACGGCCAGCGAGGGGACATTATTTTCCTGTAATTCTTTCTCGATCTCCTGCCGGATCCTGGCAAATGGACTTTCCGCGGCTCCCAGCGACGTTACCAGCAGCAACAGTAAGACAACCGGGCTGAAGAGATGTTTTCTGTCAGGCATTCTTGGCTTCCTTGAGGGTTTGCGACAGCTGAGCAGTTTCCAGCAAGCTACCACGTTCCCCTGGTACTGGACAATCAGATGGAGATCAATAAGGCCAGGATTTGTCTGGCAAATGCTTGCTTCTCACTCTCTGGGAGGCCACAATAGTCGGTCCTGATCAAGCCGCACGGCCGCTGAGGCTGTTGGTGGTTCAAACAACAAGCACTGGAGAAAACAATGTTCAAACGGCTTACGATGTTTAGCGTGGCATGTTGCCTGACCTTCATGAGTTACACGGTGTTGGCACAAGGGAAGAAGGTCGTGGTCGTCGATCCTGCTAAGGCAGGTCCCGATTATGCGATCCAGGGAGAATACGTGGGAACCCTTCCGGGCCTGGGAAATGGAAAGCTGGGCATCCAGGTGATCGCCTTGGGCGACGGGAAGTTTAGTGGAGTCGCGACCATGGGTGGATTGCCGGGTGATGGCTGGAAACGGGGCGATAAAACAGAAAAGATAGAAGGGAAACGTGAAGGGGATGTGGCAACACTAAAGGACCCCGATGACCCAGTCGTGGTGACCATTAAGGGTGGCACGGCAACCATTACCCTTGACGGTAAAAAAGTGGGTGATTTGAAGCGAGTTGTTCGCAAGAGCCCAACGCTGGGAGCCAAGCCTCCCAAGGGAGCAACAGTTCTGTTTGACGGGAAGTCAGCTGATCATTTTGTCCGAGGTCAAATCGTGATGGAGAACCTGTTGCGACATGACTGTGAGTCGAAACAAAAGTTTGGTGATCACAGCTTGCACCTGGAATTCCGGACGCCCTTCCTGCCCCACGCTCGCGGCCAGGGCCGTGGCAACAGTGGTATGTATATCCAGGGTCGTTACGAAGTGCAGGTGCTCGATTCTTTTGGCCTGGAAGGTAAGAACAACGAGTGCGGCGGCATTTACTCCATTTCGGAGCCGAAAGTAAATATGTGTTTTCCGCCCCTTACCTGGCAAACGTACGATTACGATTTCACAGCTGCCGTTTATGAAGGTGGCAAGAAAACCAAGAATGCCCGTGTCACGATTAAGCATAACGGAGTTGTGATTCACGATAACCTGGAGTTACCTAAGGGAACCCCAGGTAAGCATCCGGAAGCGGATGCTCCTGGTCTGCTTTACTTGCAGGGCCATGGCAACCCGGTTGTTTACCGCAATATCTGGGTCGTCGAGAAGAAGTAGACGGTTTCGATCAGCAAACCCAGGCTTGTTAGAAAAGTGGCCCAGCTGCCGGGATTGATCCTGGCAACTGGGCCATTTGTTTGCGTTCACACGAAACCGACTTGCCTGGTTACTTGGCGGGCAGCGGCCAGTCCAGGTGCTTGTGCAGGAATTGGAATGTTCCCTTGGAATTGATGCTGTGTGGTCCATCGAACCACTCAATCTCACAGCGATCACCAATTTTTAGCTGGCCCTGGTAGAGGAAACGCACTTTGCCGAACTCGTAGCCCACCCATTCGTCTTTGCCCACGCCGTCAAAGTGTCCCCGTTCGACCATGAACGGTCGTGGACAAATCAGCGAGGCCATTTCAGCATAATTGAAAGTGCTGCCCAGGTCCCACTCGAAAATTTCGTATTCGCCATGCCAGACGTAGCTAAAGTTGTGCCGTGTGGAGGCGTTCTTGCGAACCCATTCGTTAAAGTCCGCTGAGCAAATCGAAAGGCAGTAATCGGTAACCAGGGCGGGGATCCGCATGGCCGACTTGCCCCCGTAGCTCAGTCCATAGAAGGCGATGCGAGAGCTATCGACTTGTGGCTGGGATCCCAGCCAGTTCACGATTTGCTGGTGCTGCGGAACCATGGTGGAGAAGAGCGTTTTCTTAATGGGGTAGCTTTTCCGCTGTAGTGTCCGGAAGCGGTCTTTGAAAATATAGATGTTTTGCGGTGCAAAGGTGATAAATCCGCGCTCGGCCAGCGTGGTGGCAAAGGCCTTATAGTATTGAAACTGTTCTTTTCCGATGACACTCTGCGGTCGACCTTCCAGCCCATGCTGACAGACTACGACCGGCCGCTTTTCATTCGCCTTAATTCCTTTCGGAACGGTATAAATTCCGTACGCAAAGACATCCGTGAAGACATCGAGCACCACTTCGTAACGCGTCCACTGATCCGATTCGGCAATCTGCCGGGAGCGGGCTTTGAACGGCAACAGCGGCTTGTCGAAATGACCGATCACTTCATGCTTGAACAGCTCACGATACTCTTTATTACTGGCCTCGAATTTTTCTACCGACGAGGTATCCCGTTTTTTCAGAAACTCTTGTCGTACAAAGGGGCTTTCCCGCAACAACCACTGGTTATGCCGATCCATTTCGTGCATCAAGCGTTCTTGTCG
This sequence comes from uncultured Pirellulaceae bacterium, assembly GCA_964640885.1. Taxonomy (GTDB): domain Bacteria; phylum Planctomycetota; class Planctomycetia; order Pirellulales; family Pirellulaceae; genus JAZADA01. Next base: position 15,021 of record CAZXJC010000722.1, read on the forward strand.
TGCTGCTGGTTCGTAGTTGGCCTGCAGGTGCTCGGGTGCTTCCCCGGACTTCGCCAACTGGCTTCCCGGATTTAAGGATTTCAGCAAACTTTGTAGTGCCTGGGTTGAACCAAATGAGCCTGCGCCACCACCACTAACCGTGGAGGAAAAGTTGTTCAGTTTCTTGTTTCCCTCCAGCAGGCGTTTCGCCCGTTCCAGTTCGGGTCCTACCCTGTAAACCGAGGCGCTTTCTAGTTTGGCAGGTGCTCCACCACTACCGGGCAAGGTAAGTTCCGGACCCTTGCACATTTCAATGATGCAGGCGCGGGGGGCAATCAGGGTGGCGATCTCGGCATCGCCGAATTGTTCCAGGAGACTAAAAACATTACGCGAGATCGGTTCATTCCAGATATTCTGACGAGTGTCAAAATAACCACTCACGCAAACGGCATCGATTCGCTGATCGATGGCTGCGCTGTAAAAAGCAATCAGCCCACCTTCTCCCCAGCCAATCACACCGACTCGGGCATCTTTCTCACCGGCTTCCTTGCTGAACCAGTCCACCCCTGCCAGCACCTGTTGAATCTCATAGCCGATCAAGTGTCGGCCCAACTCGAAGGCGCTACGGTAAATGAATTCGCGGCTGCTCAAGAGGGCTCGCCCATTGCGTCTTTCCAGCTTGCGACTGATCAGCGTCGGAACCAGCACGCGGCAACCACTTTCTACCAGTCGCCTGGCATATTGAGATTCAGCAGCGACACCCTCCACCAGGCCACTGATCATTTCAGGCGTCTGGTCGGCATCTGGAATGGCCACGATATCAATTCCGTTGGACTTGGCTGGGACCAGCAGCAATCCTTCACCGTGCATGTCACCGATGGTTGGCCAGCGAACATGAAAGGCCTGGTAGTTTTTTCCTCGGCCCACGAGTGCTGGTTGACTGGTGGTGCCGACGTATTGAATCCCCTCGAAGGATTTGCGCTGATCACGAACACCCAGGATATGGGACAGCCGATCCCGGTTGGGTTGTACGGACTTGTTGTACAACTCCGCAGAAGTAAAGTCTCGCTTCCAGTGCTTACTGCGATCCGTGACCGATTGAGAAATTTCGCGCAGTAAGAACTTGTCGATCCCATCGATCATTCGCGAAGCAATATCACCTTCCCAGGTCAGTGGGGCAGTCCCGGGTAGAGGATCGGCCGCTTGAACGGTGACAGTGGTGCAGCAACAGGCAAGCAGGATCAGGGTGCGGCGAAGCATCGGGTATTCTCCATGAATGGCCATCCGGTCGGGTTACAACTGCCGGTCAGGCAGCATTGCTAGTATGGCGGTTTTTGTGCGTGAATCAACTCACGCTCAACGTGTTATTCGTACGGATAATCTCTTCCTCCGCTGGAATCATTGAATCAGCATGACCTATACTACTGGGCAAACGGTCCAGGTGCCGATTCACCTGCGATTGCGCTGGATGGCAAGTTTAACCGGACAGGAGATTTAGGATCATGGTTTGCAACACTGGAAAAAACGAGCGGTTTACCTGGCCCGGCCTTGCTGTGCTGCTGTCGGTGCTGGTTGGTTTCCAGGTCTCCACTGCCGTTGCTGCTGCGCCAAATTTTATCATCATGATTGGTGATGATGTGGCCTGGAACGATCACGGCTGTTATGGACATCCGCATGTTCAAACGCCGCATACGGATCGACTAGCCCGGGAAGGAATGAGATTCGACGCCGCTTTCCTTTCCATCAGTTCCTGCAGTCCGAGCCGTTGCAGCATCATGACCGGCCGTTATCCCCATAGCACGGGTGCAGGCGAATTGCACCAGCCGTTACCGGCTAATCAAGTCGTCTTTCCAGCATTGCTGAAGAAGCGAGGCTATTACACGGCTGCAGCCGGCAAATGGCACTTGGGCAACGCGCCCAAGGTGGCCTTTGATCGCATTGAAGGTGGACGACCGAGCGGGTGTGAGCAGTGGGTTAAGGTGTTGAAGGAACGCCCCAAGGATAAACCGTTCTTCATGTGGTTTGCTGCCAGTGATGCTCACCGAGCATACAAGGAGGGTGCCATTCCCAAGCCGCATACCAATCAGGACGTGGTGGTGCCTCCCTATCTTCCGGATGTCCCCGAC
>CAZXJC010000723.1:0-7574 GCA_964640885.1 uncultured Pirellulaceae bacterium
AGCCGGTGACAAATTGGGGTTCCGGCCCAGCCAAATCCACCGTGAACTCAAAAGCGACAAACCCAATTCCTTCTTGCCACCCCAGATCAGCACTCGAATACACGTACGGCATACGGTCGGGTTCTTCGATCCGCTGGACAACGACGATCGGCCTGCAGCCAACAGGCTCAATGACGGTTTACCGGAAACGCTGCAGGAGATTATTTCCGAGTACGGCATCCGTTATTTTAAGATCAAAGTCTCCGGCAATCCCCAGGCCGACTATGAACGGCTGAGCAGGATCTGGGGCCTGTTGCCACACGCCGCGGAACCGGTCATTACACTTGACGCGAATGAAGCCTTCGACGAGCCCTCCGAATTCGTGAAGTTTCTCAAGCGTCTAAAACGGGACCAGCTCGGACTTTTCCAACACATTGCCTTTGTGGAGCAGCCCTTTCCGCGTCGCATCTCACTGGCACCACGCACCGAAGCCGCCATACGCGAGGGTAACGATGTCAAACCATTGATTATTGACGAATCCGATGCGAGCCTGGATTCATTTCCTCGAGCAGTCGCACTCGGTTATTCCGGGACATCGCACAAAAATTGCAAGGGCGTCTTCAAGTCACTCGCGAATCGGGCGTTGATGCTGCAATTACTGGACGACAAGGCACGCCTTTTCATGACCGGCGAAGACCTTCAGAACCTTCCCATCGTGCCCTTGCACCAGGATTTGCTGATGGTCGCTATTTTAGGATTAACCCATTGCGAGCGCAACGGCCACCATTACAACCGCGGACTCTCGATGCTCTCTGCGACGGACAAGAAGTCGGTTGCCAAGCATCACCGAGACCTTTACCAGAAGCGGGGCGATGAGTGGTATTTAAACGTCCAACAAGGGCAAGTTCACATCAACAGTCTCTTTGGCCGTGGTTTTGCCGTCGCTGACGAACCCGACTGGAATTCGATGACGGACCTAAGGACCTGGCTTGATCAAAAATACCCCGCTGACAATTGATAATTAGAGCTCTCCCTATGACGATTACTATTCGGCCTTACCGCAACGAAGACCTGGCTTCTTTAAAGAGGCTTACTGTATCGTCCTTTGGGCCGGTCTGCATCGACAAGAATATCGAGGCCAGCTTTGGGCTCATCAACGGCAACGATTGGGCCTGGAGAAAGGCCCGGCACATCGACGTAGACGTCGCCCGCGAAGCGGACGGAATTTTTGTTGCCGAGACGGCTGACACGGTCGTCGGTTACATCACCACTTGGTCCGATATCGATGCCGGCCTTGGCAACATCCCAAACCTGGCGGTTGACGCAGAGTTCCGTGGGCAGGGAATTGGCCGTCAACTTATCGATCATGCCCTTGCACACTTTCGCTCGCTCGGGCTAAGCCACGCCCGGATTGAAACCCTCGCGCAAAACGAGGTCGGCAAAACGCTCTATCCGTCCATGGGCTTTGAGGAGGTTGCTCGCCAAGTACACTATTGCCTCAAGCTCTCGGGAGATGACTCCTAGGCACTGTGGGCAGCAACCGCCTCCGGTCGCAGGTAGATAAAGTTGTTTCCAAGCCGGCCATCATAATTACCCGCTGAAATGACCTTAAGGCCAGGTGTCGTCTGGCAAGCCGCTATGGCCGACTGTGTTGCCTGGCTGACAACGTCCAGGTCCCGTCCATTGATGATGATTTCCATAATTGATTCCACATCTGCCGGGACTCGCGACTCACTTCCTAATTCCTCTCGCAGGGTAGGGCAGTAGGCCTCAAAGGTGCTGGCGAACAGGAAAGAGTAGCGACTGCCTGCCTTGGAGGCACTGGCAGCAACTCCACCGGGAAACGTGGTAATTACGCCGGGAACTCCGTCAACAGCCGCTGCAGCTCGTTCAGCTGCCTCAATAGCTGAATCTGCATCTGCGCCCATGAACCACAGGTTGCCGCCCATGATCCCGTCCCGATATCCCACTCGCCGATCCATCACAAAGTCGCCCCCCATCGTCGGGACTACCCAGACCGGCCTGCCATAGCGGACCTCGCGCCGTTCAAAACCGTCGCCGAAATAGGAAATCTTTCTCCCCAATCGAAAATAGTCCTCCGTGTCCAACAGATTGAAGCATCGCGCCGTCGGGCAAGTAAGGATATTTTGGCTGATCCTTGCCAGCAACGCCTTTTCGAGTGCTGCCACGCGGTCTTTGCGGAACCGCGGAACATGAAACTGGAGCACTGCACCAGGGCGACCGTCCGGCGGTTCGGTCTCCCCGGGTGATTCCTGACCCAGATAGCGGTCCAAGCCTGCCTCGCAGTCGCACATGATCGTACTGGAAGCGTGGCCGGTTGCCGCCTGAACTGCGTGGTCCAGCCATTTCTTATCACGCGCCGTGATCAAGACCTCGGCATAGATACTACGAAATGCCTCCGCGTAAGTATCCTCAATTCTGGCGCTATCCACACTCGACATGGCAGTACCTCGCAGCCCATCCTAGGCGCAGTGCTGGAAAAGTCTATTTAGTCGGTTCGCCACGGCCACGGCCTTTGTAAATCCGGTCCTCGGTGATCACTTTATCCATGTAGATATCATGTTCAGCCATTGGGATTTCCGGGAACATCTGGCACTCAAAAGCCAGTGCGAACAGAGACGTGTCTGGGCGAGCATTCTGCAGAAGCTTGTCGTAATAACCCTTACCGTGCCCGGTGCGCCCGCCCTCGTAGTCAAACGCTACACCCGGAACCATGATCACATCCAAATTCTCTACGAGGACTCGCTTCTCAGGCAAGTGCCTCAGTGATTCTTTCGGTTCGAGAATTTTATACATGCCGACTTCGAGCTCGTTCATATCCTCTAGCAGGAACAGTTCCAATTCGCCGTCGACACAATAAGGGACGACGATCGCTTGCGGCCCGCCCAGTGCGGTGGCCAACTTGTTCCGCGTGCGGACTTCCGAACGCACGTCAACATAAAACATTACAACTGCGGCTGCCTCGTATTCCGCGAGACCCATGAATCGGTCTGCAATGTGGGAACTAAGCGTATCCTTGTTTTTCTGGTCACGACGATTCGCGTGGGCCTGCTTGCGAATCTCGTTTTTATAGGCTGCAATATCGCTGACGTGCGTATCAGACATGGCAAAACATCCTGTCAAAGAATAAAGAATCGTTCCATCGAGACTGCAGGCCACACCGAAGAGCGTTGCAGTCGGGAGCTCCGGTCATCTTGCCGGTGCACCCTTAGTAGATTAAGACAGTATCCTAACAGAATGATTATTGCCGGCAATAGTTTGCCACCAGTCACATTGTCATCGCCTTAACCAGGTACCCATGGCTATTTATCGCAAACTCTTTGTGGCTATCATTTTCGCCATTTTCCAGGCAGCTTCCGTGCTTCCCGCGGAAGACCATCTGCGGGAGCGGCAAGCGACCGCTTTCGACGTTGGCCAGGCAAGTTGGGGGCATTGGGGCCCCCGGCCCGAGCTCTACAATAGCTGGAAGAGTCATACCAACCGTCTGATCCCCGTCTATACATTCGGAGCCAATCTACAGCGGTATCGCGATGCAAATAGCGTTTATCGCAAGCCACAGGAACTTTTGCGACTCTACGGTCGGGTACCAGGCAGCACGGTCAATCCGACAGCCGACTATTTCGACCAGACGCAGCTGCATGACCTGCAAAAGCGGGCTGTCGAGGCGGGAAAGAAATATATTTTCCTCGTTATTTTCGACGGCATGGACTGGCACACAACTAGGACAGCGGCAGCCTATCGCAGCGGCAAAGCCTCCTACCAAAGGGGCCGTGGCTCTGGCCTTTCTTTCCAAGACTACCGTGGTGCCCCAACTGATTTCGGATTTATGGTAACGGCGCCCCACAACAGCGGGACGCTTCCCGACCCTGACGCTCAGACAATCGCCTCCGCCGGCGGAACGAAAAGCGGCGGATATCACCCCGTGCTGGGCGGTCCGACTCCCTGGTCCCGCCCTTTACAAGCGGAATACCTGACCGGGAGCCATCCTATTTGGTCGCACCCATATACTGATTCAGCTGCAGCTGCAACATCGATGGTCAGCGGCATCAAGACCTACAATGCGGGGATCAATACAACGGCCTATGGTTCTTACGTCATCCCGCTACCGCGACAGCTCCAGGCTGAACACCAATTCGCCGTAGGCGCCGTAACAAGCGTTCCCATTAGCCACGCCACCCCGGCCTGCGCTTATGCTAACAATGTTACCCGGAAGGATTACCAAGACATCAGCCGGGACATGCTCGGCCTCCCGTCTATCGCACACCCCGCGGGCCCGCTGCCAGGCCTCGACGTTTTGATTGGCGCCGGCTGGGGCGACAACCTCGCCACCGACCCTGGACAGGGATTGAACTTTCGTCCCGGGAATCGCTACATCACCGATGCCGACCTGCAGAAGATCCGAGATCGTTACGAGGTCGTGCTTCGCACCCCCGGGCAGCCCGGAAGTCGACTGCTCGAAGAGGCCGCGCGTCGTGCCACAGAAGCGAATCGTCCCTTGTTCGGGTTTTTCGGAACTAAGTGGTCACACCTCCCCTTTCAAACCGCTGATGGCGGCTTTAATCCCGTCGCCTCGATAAAAGAACTCGAGGTCTATACGCCGGCAGACATACAAGAAAATCCAACTTTGGCCGATATGACGTCGGCAGCGATTAAAGTCCTCGAGGGCAGGGGCCGCGGCTTCTGGTTAATGGTGGAAGCCGGTGACGTAGACTGGGCCAACCACGACAACAACGTCGACAATTCCGTCGGAGCCGTCCTAAGTGGCGTCGCGGCTTTTGACCGAATCACCCGTTGGATCGAGGCCAGGAAGGCCTGGGATGATTCCATGGTCATCGTTGCCGCTGACCATGGCCACCTGTTTTTCCTTAGGAATCCCGCTTTGATGATCGATCAAGAACACCTATCGTCGACAGTCCCGAAGAACAGTCCCCGCAAGCCGGAACCGTAAAGACCCGGTTCCGTCGCCACGCAAACCCCTTCAAATAAGGAGTCGCAGCTATGCAGCGCAAAACTATCTTCTCTCGGCGACAAGCCCTCCAAGCTTCCTTGGCGCTTCCGCTTGCCGCTGTTACGACACCCAGTTTAGCAGCCTTCCCGTCTCGGCCCGATGACGCCAAGAAGAGCCCTAATAAGATTTGTGCGTTCATTAAGTTCATCCAGGAATTGCCTTACAAGCAGTTAGCCGAAACCGTCGCTGAACTTGGTTTTGACGGAATTGAAGCAACGGTTCGCGATGGTGGTCACGTCCTGCCGGAACGCGTGGAAGAGGACCTCCCTAAGCTAGTGGAAGCGCTCAAGGCCTGCGGACTCGAAGTCACCGTGATGGCATCGAGCGTTAACTCTCTCGATCAGCCACACACAAAAAAGGTACTACGGACCGCCAGCGCATTGGGAATCAAGCGTTACCGCCTGGCTTATTACCGCTACAACCTGAGAAGGCCAATCATCGCTCAACTTGATGCGCTCAAGCCTGTCCTTGGTGAGCTGGTGGCGTTCCATAAGGAACTTGGTCTACAGGGCGTCTATCAGAACCATGCGGGGGCTACCAGCGGCGGCGCGCCAATCTGGGACCTTCGTTACCTCCTCAGGAGACATTCTCCCGCTGATCTGGCCATCGCCTTTGACATACGCCACGCCACGGTAGAAGGGGGCCAGGCTTGGCCCCTGCATTTTCAAGTTGCCAAGCCTCATTTGGGCGCGATCTACGTCAAAGATTTCACTTGGAAAAACGGACGCAAACCGTCAAATGTACCTCTCGGAACCGGACAGGTTGACCCTAAGTTCTTTGCCCAGGCCCGCAAAGCCACTTTTTCCGGTCCCCTTTCACTGCACGTGGAATACCTCCCCAAGGCAGGCTTGGCAGCCAATGTCGAGGCCCTTAAAACTGACTTGGCCAAACTAAGGCAATTGTGGAGCTAAGGGCCCTTCCCGCAAACTTTTCCTGGGAGAAAAGAGACCATGTCAAACGATTCATCGCGGCGCACCTTTCTAAAATGGGCTGCCGCTACCGGAGGCGCCGGCTGCATCTTAAGCCAGGCGGGAATCAAGGGATTGCCACAAGTCGCCCACGGCCAAGCGATCCTAGCGCCCGATGCAGTCCAGCTGCGACCCGAAATTGAACCGCTCGTCCAACTAATTGAGCAGACCCCGCGCAAGCAGTTGCTCGAGTCGGTCGGCGACAAGATAGGGCAGGGGACCTCTTACCAGTCAGTGCTGGCCGCCCTCATGCTGGCCGGCGTCCGTAATGTCCAGCCACGGCCCTATGTCGGTTTTAAATTTCATGCCGTCCTAGTGGTGAATGCGGCCCACTTGGCTAGTCTCGCTTCGCCGAACGAACATCGCTGGCTTCCAATCTTCTGGGCGCTTGACTACTTCAAATCCGCCCAGGCCCAGGACGTCAAGGAAAACAACTGGACCATGAGCAAGCCGACGGAGGACGCCGTACCTACCGCCTCAAAATGTCGGCAGGCATTCGTACAAGCCATGGACAACTGGGACGAAACGGCTGTCGATGCAGCGGTCACGGGTATTGCCCGCCACTTACCCGCCCACGAAGTCTATGAGATGTTCTTCCGCTACGGCGCCCGGGACTACCGTTCTATTGGACACAAAGCTATTTTCGTAGCCAATAGCTGGCGTACACTGCAATGCATCGGCTGGCGTCATGCGGAACCAATCGTCCGGTCGCTCGCCTATGCACTGCTCAATCACGAAGGCTCGAACCCCTCCAAGCGAGACGATGAAGCGGACCGCCCGTGGCGGGAAAATGTCCCCTTGGCAGCTCAGTTTCGCGCGAACTGGCTCGATGGTCGCGTCGATGGCAAGGCGACCACTCAGATGCTGGCCGTACTCCGTAAGGGTAATTACCAGGACGCTAGCCGGGAAGTTCTCAAACAAATCAATGCCGGGATTTCACCGCAGGCAATCTGGGATGCGTTTTTTCTGGACGCAGCGGAGCTGCTAGTGCGACAACCGGCTATCATCGCCATGCACGCGATGACATCGACCAACGCTCTTCGTTTTGCCTTTAGGACAACGGCCAGTGACGACACGAGGCGGATGATCCTATTGCAAACAGCCGCTTTTCTGACACTTTTCCACAAGTCCATGCGGGCACGGGGGAAGGTCAGCGACTTACGAATTGACCAACTAGAGCCATTAGCGAAAGCCGGAACTGGCAAATCAGAATTAGAAGCCATCTTCGCGGACGTCAGCAACAACAAGCATCGAGCCGCTCAGCGTGTACTGGCCTACCTGCAGGCCACGAAATCACCTGAAGCACTGCTACACGAAGCACGCCTCTTAATGTTCTTTAAGGGGAGCGGCTCGCATGATTACAAATTTGGCAGTGCGGTCCTGGAGGACTACTACCAGATTTCACCCGCTTGGCGCGATCGTTACCTGGCGGCTGCTGTTTTTAACCTGCGCGGCTCGCAGGATGCTCAAAACCCGTTAGTCGAACGAACGCAAGAGGCCTTGGGCGGTTAAGTTATTTCGGCGCCGCTTCTTTTCCCAACTCCTTCGACACTCTTTCTGCAACTCCGAAAGCGCGGAGAATATTGCCGCTCATGATT
>CAZXJC010000724.1:0-3534 GCA_964640885.1 uncultured Pirellulaceae bacterium
TACACGGGGGTACTGCCGAAATCTCTTTGTGCCAGTTGTTGCAACGACGACTTATAGTTTCCACCCGATTCACCGCTGGCGACCAGTTCAATTTCGGGATCCATGTAGCGTTCAATGAAAGAACGAGCCGAGTCTTCACCACCGTCCAGGTAAATCGCTGCTACAAGTGATTCAAACAAGCCTGCCAAGAGCGAGCTTGGCACAAATTCACTATTGGTCATACCTTTGCCAATTACCAGGAATTGCTCGAGACCCAGGTCTTGGCTAACCTTGGCACAAGTTTGTCGACTTACGACGGCTGACTTGATCGTCGTCAAGTCACCTTCGAGCGACTCTGGATATTTCTGGTATAGCCGCTGACAAATCACTGCTCCTAGAATCGCATCTCCCAAAAATTCCAGCCGCTCGTTCGATGCCAGTCGGTGATCAGCACCCGAAGCATGCGTCAGGGCCAGGACTAGAAGCGACTTATCCTGGAACGTGTATCCGAGTTGCTGTTCACAAGCGACAACCTTATCACTCTCCAGCACACCTACCGGGAGTTTCGTTGTCGCTGCCTCGGGGCGCGCGGCGTCATCAGAAGAGTTATCTATAGCTGTCATGGAACAACACAAAGTCTAAACAAGTCAACTGTTTCCACGTAACAGTGTGGTCAAAGACCCACTATCACAAACTTATTTGGTGTCCCAGAAACCCCTGCATAAAAACTTAAATCAGTCCAAGCACCACGTGTCATGAGGTTGGGCTGATTTAGACTTTCCTGCCGCTGTCATCCGTTCTCTAGAACACATTCAACCGTATCAAACGTCCCCTGAATTGTCAACGTAATAGCAAATCAACCACGCCAGCTTGTAGAGGCAAATCCGGTTGACAAAACGAAACCAAAAACCTAGGGTAGCCACGCAACGTTATCAGTCATCGCGCTGGCCGAGTGTGCAACTCATTGCCGCGATGAAAAGGAAAGCCGCATGGTGGGAATTCGAGAACTGGAATCCTTGGCTGCTGAATTTGCAGCCGGCCCCTTGCTGGTACATTCTGATGTCATGAAAGCAGCCAGCTTCGTCGGAGAGTACCGGGGAAAAGAAGCCTTTCTTGAAAGTCATTGGAACATCCTGCAGCGAGTCGCTCAGGGGCGTCCCCTCTGGTTACCTGGCTTTAACTATGACTTCGTCAAGACGGGGCGTTTCGATGTTCGCCATTGCCCGTCGCAGGTCGGCGCCTTGTCTGAATTCGTTCGTTGCCAGCATGCCGATTGGCGGAGCGAAGTTCCGGTCTACTCAATCGTTGGAACGGGGGCGCCGCTAATCGCCACTCAAGAAGACGTACTCTATCCATTTGGAAAGAATTCGGCTTTTGAAGAGTTACTTGCGAGAGAGGGGCAATTATTGTTTTACGGGTCCGCCTACGTTAATACTTTTGGTCACTACCTGGAACAACTAGGAAACAACTTACCTTACCGTTACCCAAAAAGGTTCCCTGGCCAACTAATCACGACCACTGGGCAGTCACGGCAAGTTGCCGTCGAGTACCACTGCCGACCCCTCGGCTATCCGTTTGAATACGATGTTGATTACATCTTGGAGGATCTGCACAAGCAGGGGATTGCCCGGTTCCTGGCAGCGGAAAATCATACGGTCATCTCAATCTCAACCAGGTCACTAGCGGACTACTGGATCGCCCGTTTCCAGGATGACCCTTACTTCTTATTGACAGCAGAGACTAGGAACTGGGTTGTCGAAAAGGTCCAGCAGCTAGGGCGCCCTTTTTGCCTGACGGACTTTGAGCCTGCTGGGGAAACCCGGGCGGCTGGCTAGTCATTTGGCCACCCACGTCTCGCCTCCAGCCCATTGCTGACAATTGGCTTGTCTGGATTCAAGGCGACGAGTCTAAGACTTCTAACAACTGGTGTTCGAGTAGCTGTTCGACGATCGGAACCAGTTCCCACATGGGGCTTTCGATTTTCTCAGCAATTTCCAATAACGTTCGCTGGCCATCCGCATAGGCCAGCAGGTTCATCATCCGGCGAGTGAGATCAGCACTCCCTTTCTCGCTGAGTGTTGGATAGAGTCCACGTCGTCCCAATTGAGGTTCACAGGAGACAGTAACGCGAACCTGCAAATTATTTTCCAGCACTTGCAGGCAATGCTGCAACGCTGTGTACCCACCAAACAATCCTTCCGGGCTGATCACAGTCAGGTCATCCAACGAGGTGTGATATTCCGGATAGATTCCGTATTTCGTTCGCATCACCGTCGCTACGGGCAAGTCAATATTGGGACTACAGTATTGTCGTTCGTCACTTCCACGATCGAGGAATCGATAACGCTGATAGTCCGGATCCGTGTGTTGCAAGACGTGCTGGGCAACCTGGTCTGCCAGGGTATCCTCGGTTCGCGACGGCAGGTATGAATAAGCCCGATCATCACCGACACAAGAGATATTAAAGCCAGCAACCACTCGTTCTTTCATCTGTTGCGAGTTTCGACTGAGATAGACAATCGAGCCAATCGTCTCCGGAACGAAAACTGCTCGGTAAGTGTAACGGCGACGAGCTAATGAAGCGAGCCACTTCAAGAGGAACGTCATCACGACTGGACCCGACAATTCATTGTTTCCCATCGAGGGGTGGCAAACATAGGTCGAAAGAAACACCTCTTGAGATGATTCTCCCGGCAAGACTACTTCGCCGTAGGTTAGGTTGCCGTCTTTCAGTTCACTATCGATCAGCACCTGGTAGTCACCTGGCCGCAGGGACTGTCGCTGTTCGTGCGCCAGGCAGAATCCCCAACGCGGCTGATAATAAGAAGTCACAAACGGTATCGCCTGCGGCTGGTCTGGCAGCGAATGCAAGTGCTGGTCCAACTCTTCGAGCGACACGGTTTCATCCACTGGAACCGAATAACCGACCACGTGCAGGTTATGCTGTTGGAAGTCAATGATCTTGTTCCCGTCAGGATCGATGACCCAGGCATCCCGGATATTCCACTCTTGCGGCACAGTCCAGTCAACGCATTCGGTTCCTGTCGGCACCTCATGCACCGTCAATTCCGGAACGTGCTCAGCAATAATTCGCAGTGTCTCACGAACCCCGTCTCCCGTGATGCTGCGACAAATTGGGAAAAGTCGCTCCGCGAGAGAAAAAATAGGGGTACCATCCTGCAGCATGAGTCCGCTCTCCATATCCATGGACAGGGTATTAAGTAGACAACCTCATCGACCTTGTCAACCGTAACGCACGCTTGCTCTCCGAGGGAGCGAGAAAACAACTTGTTTTTTTCCTACAAGAAACCTTGACTGCTGTCGGTGAGCTGCGAACAATTCTCACATTACCCCGCCTGTTCTAGTCCCACTGGGAGCAACAAAACAGGCTGTCAGAACGGATGCTGACAATCGGCAAGCCCGCTAGTCGGCACCAATATTGCCCCGCAACCTGATCTTCTTAAAGGAACAGCCGGACTACCAGGGCACCTTGACAAGCAGATTTTGAGTCGAGCCGTCCGCCATGCCGGTCAAACTGATCAGGCTGATGATCTT
>CAZXJC010000725.1:0-4000 GCA_964640885.1 uncultured Pirellulaceae bacterium
ACGGTGCCTACCCCATGTCCAACAATCTTCAGGACTGGATCGGAACAGAACTTGAAGATGGCCGCTACCAGGTCGTTGACAAGCTCGGAGAGGGGGGAATGGGGACGGTCTATCGTGCCCGTGACAAAAAGCTGGGCACCGATGTTGTGATCAAGACACCGCATTTTGATCTGCTGCAGAGTGATGCGTTCAGCAAGCGATTTCACCGCGAGATGCGATCCTTGGCCCACCTCGTGCACCCCAACATCGTTGCTGTTACGAGTGTTGGCTCTCATCAGAACGTGCCGTTTGCCGTTATGAAATATCTCTCCGGCGGTGAAGATCGGACAATTCACGTCTGGGACATCATGGCAGGAAAACTTGTGGTCGTTCTAAAAGGTCATCGGGAGAGTGTCAACAGCTTGAGTTTCAGTCCTCGTGGCAAATGGCTGCTGTCAGGAAGCAACGACACAACTGCACAGCTTTGGAATCTCGCCACGCAACAGTCGGACGTAACCTTTGAAGGACATACCAAAGGAATCCGCTCTGCTAAATTTGGACCGCGTGGTAAATTGATGGCTACATCCAGTGGAGATGCAACGATTCGGCTCTGGAAAATTGTCACTCAAAAGCCAGGCCAATAGCCATCACCTCGGTCATCAATGGTTCTCATAGCTGGCTCCCTTGATATCACTGGGAAGACTCTCATGGCACTGGTATAATCCCCATACGCGAAAACCGTCGCACTTCCCCTACAAGGAATCATCCCCATGAAAACGCAAACCTCTTCCGGACGATTTGCCACAAACAACACCTCAACGATACGAATCCTGCTAACGGTCCTGTTGGTTCTTGGTGTGAGCGGCTGCAACCGGTCTGGCGATGAAACTGATCAGAAGAAGAAAGCTGATCGAAGTTCCGGGCCAGCAACGTTTGCCAACGCGACACTTAACACCGCAGACTCCGTCGCACTTGTAGAAATCTCCAGCCTCGGCCAACTGCACCACCAACTGCTCAGCTTCTATGATCAGTTCGCAGACCAGAACGAGACCAACGCGACAACACTCCAGCAATATCTAGAAATCGCTAAGAATGCTCTTGGATTCAATCCACGCAACTTGGCTGAAGTACAAAAGGCGACTGGCATTAATTTCTCTAAACCAGTTAGTTGCAGTCTCAGGATCAGGCCTCAAACGGAACTAGGAAAACCAACACCGATCGTCAGCTTTGCCGTGCATGTACCAATTTCGGACGCGGCGACAGCCGACGAGCTAATCGGCAGGCTGACAAGACTTGGCGGACTGACTGTCAAGAAAGAAAACACCGCCAAGCCAACGATTTATTCCGTTAGCTCAAAAAGTGGTTTCTCCGATGAATTGCAAGAAATAGCAGCTTATTCTATTGAGGACCAGGTGTTGACCGTTCTCACCAGTGACACCGCCAGCTCTAAATCTCGTTATTTGGCAGAGCAACTGCTGCAAGCGAAGGCCAAACCGCTAAACCAGGTCAAGCATTTTCAGCAAACGCTTCCCTACCTGGCTGCTGACAATCAAATTCGCCTCTTCCTGAATATCAAATCAATGGTGCAAAATCCACCGCTCAACCGAACTCCCGTCAGTGCCCTGGCCAGTAATTTTGAAGCATTCGGATTCACTGCGGGAAGTCAGCGATTGCAAGCGGCTCTCAGGCTCGCCAGTCCGGCAGGCATTGAGAAATACTTGCAACCAGGAGACAGTTGCCAACAGCTACTGGCTACTGCTGACAAACCGCTGGCTGCATTCAGTGCCAGCCTCGATAACCCACTAGGTCTATTCGATTACGTGCTGCAGTACACAGACCCGCGATCCTGGAATCGTACAAAGGTTGAAATGCAAGGAGGCCTGGGAGTCTCCTTTGATCAGCTCCGCAGTCTCGTTTCTAAGGGAAGCGGCGCGCTGCTAGTCTACCCCGCGCACGAACAACCGGGCGGTGTCGCGATCATGGGACTGGTAAAAACTAGCGATCGCAACCTGACCCAACATTTGCTGCAACGATTTGCACAAGAGGAAGGCTTTGACGCCATCAAGTACGGGAACAATACAGTCTGGAGACCAAGCCGCCAACAACGAGGAGGCCCGATGGCAGCCTTTGCGCTACTCGAGAACCATCTGGTTGTTGGTACTGCCGTCAGCCAGATCCATAACCTCGTCAACAAGAAAGGAAGCGGCTGGAAGCCGTCGATTGGGGGAAAAGAACTGGTTGCCGGCGAAGTCGACCTGATGAGTGTCCTGCAATGGTTCGGGACTCACCAGGAGATTCCTAATGAGATGCGTTCTAATCTCTTCAGAATGATACAGCAATTTGCCACTAAAGGAATCCAGTTAAAATTCAAAGCGGTCATGGAGGATAGTACCCTGGTCGCTTCAGCCGACTTGAACGGGACGACGTGGGCCAAAGGCCTGGCAACTATTGCTGAAGCCTCCCTGCAAGGTTCACTGACACCCCTCGATCAGTCCGCACTTAATCTCCCCGAGTTTCACCCGGTCGGGGGACGCGTTACGCTCGACGGAAAGCCACTGGCTGGGGCCCGCGTAGCACTGCAGCAAATCGAGGGACAAGCTTCCCGAGTCTTTGCAGCTACCAGCGACTCGCAAGGAACCTATCAAATCCAGGCTGCCTACTCCACCGGCACATACCAGGGCGCACCGATCGGCCGGTACAAAGTAACCGTCATTAAAGTGGCTCTTGCTGAACTTAGCGAAGAAGAATTCGATAAAAAGTATCAAGCTGCGATTGAGACAGTACGAGAAACCGGTGAACCAGTCAGCCTAGACGACCCTGCATACCTCGTCGACAAGCGATATACTTCAGGAGGAACCACTCCCTTCGAAATCGAAGTAAAAGAAGGTCGCAACACTTTTGACTTCAAACTAACTAGCACTCCAACGCCCGATAACTAGAAAGAATTTGCCCATGACTAAAGTCAACCGTCGCCAGGTGTTTCAACAAAGCCTCACAGGACTAGCCGCTGTTGGAGTCGGCTCACTGACACTACGAGCCGATGCGGCACCGACCACCAAGACCAAGGACGTCCACAATTACCAGGATTTCCTCGACAAAAACGGGATCCCCCAAGTCCAGCCTGCTGCTAAATGGGAGCCCTCGCGCAAGGATATTCTCGGACCCTATTTTCTCCCTGGTGCACCATTTCGCGGCAAAGTAACCCCACCACTGGAACCAGGAAACCTGCTTGTAATACGAGGAAGAGTCTGGGGGCACGACACCCGCAAACCCATTACCAATGCTGTCCTTGACGTCTGGCAAGCCGACAAACAAGGAAGTTATGATTTAGCCGATCCGCGGAAACCACCCGCCTGGAGTGAATTCAAGAATCGGATCCGGCTGGTCACCGATGAAACTGGCTATTACGAGTACGAAACAATCAAGCCAGGCGCTTACCGCATCGGACCTAATCCGCGGGACTTCCGACCGGCGCACATCCACTACATGATCCAGGCTCCCGGCTACCAAAAACTGATCACCCAAGTTTATTTTCAAGGGGATCCGTTGATCACTAATGACCGGTGGGCCAGTAAATCAAACCTGATCATTCCACTAGAGCAAACAAAGTCAGCTAATGGGGCCTATCAGCAAGGAACCTTCGATATCGTCTTAGCCCGAGGCTAAGAAAACTGACTAGCCGGCAAGACATCTCAAAATGAGACAACCGTCTCGTTTCTGCGACAATTAAGAGACCTCATTCATCTCAGATAGTCTCAGAAATTGCGATGGGAACATTTCCTGCCTTTCCAGAGCCTCCGGAAACAATAACGCAACTTGTTTAACAATAACAGGTTGCGATGACAGGAGCGTCCCTTTGCGCTGATTAAAGGCACGCTTTCCCCACGGCTGCCAACTGCTTTGGCACAGCCGTTGCATTTTACTTCTCTCAGTAAACGACCGGTATTCGTCAACAACCGGCAAACTTTACCAGGATTAAAAAAGAAAGGACCGAATCATGAATGCTCATCGCTGGAACTTA
>CAZXJC010000726.1:0-7113 GCA_964640885.1 uncultured Pirellulaceae bacterium
GCCGCGGAAACAGGTCAAACTTTCTCGCTCATTCGTTCTGCCAGCCGTTCCAGTGTCCGACTGCGATCTGTCGAAGCCAGATGGACTTGAATCAAGCTCATTCCTGTCTGATCATTCCAGGCCTTTTCGAGGGCTTGGTCAAAATCTCCCTCGGTACGAACTTCATATCCAGTACCACCTCCTAAAACTTCTGACAAGGCCCGGTACTTCCAGGGGTGAATTTCGTTGTAAGCCCAATCTCCCGGGTGCAACATCCGCTCGGTACCATATCCATGATTATCCAGCACAATCACGATAGGGGCAAAACCATGACGCACGATAGTTGACAGTTCCATCCCGGTCATTTGAAAGGCACCAACCCCACAAAGTACCAGGACACGCGAAGCTGGCCTTGCACAATGGGCTCCCAGGGCTGCCGGCACAGAGAAACCCATCGACGTATAGTAAGCTGGACTGATAAACTCCGTACGGTCACGCGCAGTCAATTCCGTGGCTGCAAACAATGCATCGCCGATATCCGCAATCACAATTGCCGGATCATCCAACTGGCCCTCCAGCCTCGCCACGAGGCGGGTAATCGTAATCGGCTGGTCAGCCTGCAAAGAAAACGGTTTCGATTCCTGCCTGGAAATTGCCGGCAGCGACCGTTCCGGGGGATCCGGACGACGGACCGTTAATTCCCGAATAAAATCTCCTAATAAAACACCATGGTAGTGATGGTGACCAATTCGCAACTGTTCACTAGTCGCATAGATGCACTTACCAGGATCTAAATTCGCTGTGTAAATGCCAAGATTCAAGTCAGTCATAAAGGTCCCGAGAAGCAGGACGCAATCACTTTCCTCGACGAACTGCGTGATCTCCTGGTGCCCCAACGATCCTTCGTAAAGACCGACGTACAAGGGATGTGTTTCCCGGATCACGCTCTTCCCTAGTAACGTTGCGGCTATCGGGATTCTCGATCCTTCAGCTAGTTTCAAAAGATCGTCTTGCAACGAAAATCGATGGACCTCGACGCCGGCCAAAATGATCGGCTTGCGCGCTACAGAGAGTAATTCTGCCGCTTCGTCAGCAGCCTCATCGGCAGCCTGCGGGTCACTCTGGACCTGCAGAGGCTGATAGGCATGCGCAATATGCGGTACCACATTGACCATATCACGAGGGATTTCCAAGTAGACAGGACGTTTAAATCGGGAGGCAGCATCCAAAACCCGGTCGATCTCCCGAAAAGCCGTTACCGGGTCTGACAACTCAGCTCCCGCGACACAAAGACGTTCGAAAACTTCCATCTGCGTATGAAAGTCACGCACCTTGTGGTGGAGTAGTGGATTGTTGACTCGTTCACTTAAACCGGGCGAACCTGTAATCACCACGACCGGTGATTTCTCTGCGTAGGCTCCAGCAATCGCATTACAGAGGCTGAAACCGCCAACACAATAAGTGACACAAACGGCTCCCATCCCGTTGATCCGCGCATAGGCATCCGCAGCAAAACCTGCGCAATCTTCACGCGTGCAACCGACTACGTTCAAAGCACTCTTCTCCAACATGCTGTAAAACGACAACACGTAGTCACCGGGGATACCAAAAATATCACCGATGCCATAATCCTGGAGTCGCTTAATCAGATACTGACCGATCGAAACATTTAGTCCGTCGTGAGTGATCATTTTGCTGTTCCTGTCAAAGCGATAATTAAAACCAAGAATACTTCGACAGCATCCTATGCAGCGGCCTCGAAGACGGCGAGAAGGACCTTTGCAGGCAAGTCCAGGGGCAAATAATCGAACCCTTTTAAGTGGCTCGGTAAGCGCTGGTTGAAGCCCCATTTATCGAAAAGGAAAAGAGTTTCCTGGGGACCAAGATAGGAAATTGTAAAATTCTCATTCGCACTGACAGTTAGCGAAATCTCCGTGCCACGCAACGCTAGTCATGGGAACCAGTCGAACGACTGATTTTTCGCTGACGAAGCCACAACAGGGCGCCCCAAGAAGCTAAGAAGCTAGCCATCGAACCTAAAACCAGTAGTCCTTTGAGAACTGCCAGCTTACCCTGCTGGGACTGATAAGCACCCCAAGCGTGTACCACTGCCCAAAGAACAAGCGCCAACATGATGACCAAAATTCCGAGCCACTGCCGGCGAAAGATACTAACGCGGACTGTTTCCTGAGAAGCTGGAGATGTGGATTCTTGAGCCATCTGCAATTACTTTCCTCAACCGCTGGTCGAGTTGTTCAACATAGATCCGTAGCCGACCACTTCTAATCCCGTCTCTCGGCGGATCTGTTCTACAAACAGATCAACTTCCTGATCACTCAATGGCGTCACAAAACTCTCGGCTGGTGGACGGGCCACGGTATAAAGCTGAATTAACTCGAGTTGGCCTCCCTGGTCAACAATTTCATTAAGGCGATCACAAAAAGCCTGTTGTTCTGCGGCGGTCGGTGGTTCCCCATGAATCCTCATAAACAGTGCCTGGATCACGACAGGTCTGACCCTGGAAACCTGCGTGATATTGTCGAGAATCTGCTGAAAGGGGATCGTGGTTCGTTCCTCGAGTTGGTAGTAAGCATCCGTGCCTGCATCCAGCTTAGCCCAGACCTGGCCTTGGTTCTGATCGAGAATCTGCAAACCACGTTGCACATGCTCTCGGTGAAACATGCTGGCATTGGTAATCAACACCATGGCAACTTCGTCCAACTGGTGTTTCTGCTTGAGCGCTGCACAAGCCTGGATAACTTCATCAAAATTTCGATAGGTAGTCGGTTCTCCATCGCCAG
Source organism: uncultured Pirellulaceae bacterium (assembly GCA_964640885.1). Classification (GTDB taxonomy): domain Bacteria; phylum Planctomycetota; class Planctomycetia; order Pirellulales; family Pirellulaceae; genus JAZADA01. The sequence goes on from CAZXJC010000726.1 coordinate 2,781, forward strand.
AAAAGGCGATGTCGCGGAGGGTCCGCAAGTGCCCGGGTGTGTCAGCAAACTTCCCGGACTCAAAAATTTTCGCAGAGACAACCCACTCTAACATTCGGTCAAGTTCATCCAACAGCTGGTCAAACTCGACGAATCTCGTTTCACTCTCCGTGGTCCGATTGACCTGGCAATAAATGCAATCGAAATTACACACCTTGTCAGGATTCAGATTCACACCAATAGAAAGCCCACCGCTGCGGCGACTCAATACGGGATAGACGAACCGATTCTCTTCAAACAGGCGTTCATGCTGCTGATAGAGGGATGCCGGTACCATCTGGTTTACACTTCAAATCAGGTTGTGCCGTGGAAACGACCTGCCTGTTACGTTTCGAGCAGCGTCAATTCACAAAAATCATCGAGTGTTAGCGTCGTCACTTCACCATCGTCACGCGTGAGGACCAGCACGTCGCTAAAGACCTGATCATCCTGGCTTCGCTGATAGTGGAGCCCATGACGTCGACGCTCGGTTTTCACGACTGTTCCTACCGTCTTCTTGGACCAGTTGCGGAACCCGACCTTAACGGCATGCACCAGTTGCACTCGATCCCCGGGCTTCAATTGCTGAAAAACTTCGAGCGACTCCAGATGTCCCATCGTTCAACGCTCCCTGCAACGATTTAGCAACACCACGATTCCTACCGCTGCTCTACACTTCTTTCGAGTCAATCCAAGACATCAGTTTGCGTAAGCGGCGACCTACCTTTTCGAGCTCCAGGTCTTGATCCCTACGACGAATGGCCTGGAAAGAGGGTGCTCCTGCACGATTTTCCAGGATCCACTCACGAGCGAAGTGACCATCTTGGATCTCGCGAAGAATCTTCTTCATCTCCTGGCGGGTGTCGTCGTTAATGATCCGTGGACCTCGACTGTAATCACCGTATTCGGCGGTATTGGATACGCTGTAACGCATATAGCTCAAACCACCCTGGTAGAACAGGTCCACGATTAGTTTCAATTCATGGAGACATTCGAAATAAGCCATCTCCGGTTGATAGCCAGCGTCGACCAGCGTCTCAAAAGCAGCTTTCACCAACTCGCTGACGCCGCCACAGAGCACCACCTGTTCACCAAACAGATCAGTCTCAGTTTCCTCAGCAAATGATGTTTGAATCACACCACCGCGGGTACCGCCAATTCCCTTGGCGTAGGCCAACCCAAGTTTGAGCGTCTCTTCACTAGCTCCCGGGTTCATAGCAATCAGGCAGGGAACTCCGCCATCCCGTTCATATTCACTGCGGACCAGATGTCCTGGACCTTTGGGTGCCACCAGTAACGTGTCGACTCCATCGGGAGCAACTACCTGGTCAAAATGGACATTAAACCCATGCGAGCACATCAGGATATTACCTGGAACCAGCTGATCTCGAATCTGATCTTTGTACAGGTCTCCCTGGACTTCATCTGGCAACAGAACGTTCACCAGGTCGCCGCGTTCGGTTGCTTCTGTCAGGGACAGCGGCTCAAAGCCGTGACTCACTGCCAGGTCATAGTTTGCACCGCCGGGTCGTTGTCCAATGACAACATTACATCCGCTATCGCGCAAATTTTGCGCTTGGGCGTGCCCCTGGGACCCGTAACCGAGAATCGCGATGGTCTTATCTTTCAGCAAAGAGAGATCTGCATCCGTATCATAAAAAATTGTGGCAGCCATAAATCGCCAATACTCCCCATAAATCTTGTTTCAGCTTACTGAGCTTTGATCTGTAAACAGCAGGAAGCGACTAACTTCCTGCCTCTGTCGGCTATCAATCTGCTTCCTGCTCAGCCTGTTCCGTTCCGTTTAACTTACCGCGCACCATTGCGATGCGACCGGCCCGCACTAACTCAACGATCCCAAATGGTCGCATGCGTTCGATAAATGCTTCAATCTTTCGTTCCCGACCCGAGAGCTCAATCATCATTTCTTCCGCGCCAACATCTACAATCTTGCCACGAAAAATATCTACCAGCTCTCGAATCTCACTTCGTTTATTTCCATTCTCCGATTTGATCTTAATCAGCATCAAGTCACGTTCGACGTGTTCTTGAGCGCTGATATCTGTCACCGCCACCACTGTGACGACCTTTTCAAGCTGCTTGGCAACCTGATCCAAAACCGGGGCGTCTCCCACGACCACGAAAGTCATGCGAGACAAATTTGGGTCTTCTGTTTCACCGACGGCCAGTGAATGAATATTGTAACCGCGCGAGGCCAACATTCCTGAAATGTGCGCTAACACACCAGGGACATTTTGCACGACGGCCGACAAGACACATCTCATGACCAAAACCAGTCAAAACAGGGAACAAAAGGCTAAACTAGCATCCTAGTCGGCCGTCTCAGAGGGAACAAGGGGCCAAATATTCACCCTGAAAAACCTCACCATCCTCCCATGGCTTACTTTCTACACCTGCCAGGGGTCGATATTCAGTTGAATTGAAAGCCAAAGCAATGGCTAACCAGCAGGGAAGCCGATAGCACCATAAACCGGGTTTCGATTCTGTCGCTGAGCAAGCAACACCTGTTGCTGCAGAATGATCCGGAAAAAGCAGCGTATTCCATCAAGGTAAATCCAGCCAAACCGAAACCCGTTGCAGTACGTAATAAATGTTTCCTTTCCCGGCTAGCTCTCGCGATCCGTAAATTTCTACTAATCCCAACCGTTTCATGCTTGGAGAAGTTCTCGTGGCCTCCCAGAATCGCGTGAAAATATCGATCGTCTCACCCGTATATCACGGTAGTGGTTGCCTGCGAGAACTTTACCAACGACTTACCCAAGTCCTGGAAGGTATTGGCGATCCGTTCGAAATCGTGCTGGTCAACGACGCCAGTCCTGACGATTCCTGGGATATCATTCTGGAACTGGCAGCTGCCGATTCCCGTGTGAAGGGCATCGATCTCTCACGTAATTTTGGACAACACTGTGCAATCACAGCTGGCCTCGATCATGCCGCCGGCGACTGGGTTGTCGTGATGGATTGTGATCTCCAGGATCGGCCCGAAGAAATTCCTCGATTGTATGAACGAGCAATGGAGGGATACGACATTGTCTTTGCCCGACGCAAGAATCGCAAAGACGGATTCCTCAAGCGACTTTCGTCCCGGGTGTTTCATGGCCTCTACAACTTCTTAAGTGACATCAAGACCGATCGCCATGTCTCGAACTTCTCGATTGTCTCCTCAACCGTCGTTACGGCCATGGGAGAACTTCGTGAACGAAACCGAGCCTACTCGGTATTCCTTCAGTGGCTAGGGTTCCAGACGTCCTACATCGATGTTGAACATGGTGAGCGATATAGCGGGAAAAGCAGTTTCGGACTCGCAAAATCAATTCGACTGGCCGTGGAAGCGATCACGTCACAGTCAAACAAGCCTCTACGACTCTCCATTTACCTCGGCTTTTTGATGTCTGCTGTTTCCTTCCTGTACGCCGCTTACCGGATCATTCGGTACTACACCCATGGAGTCGACGTCGATGGCTGGACTAGTCTGATGGTCGCTGGGGTATTTATCGGTGGACTGATCCTGGCCAACCTGGGCGTGGTCGGACTCTACCTCGGAAAAGTGTTCGACGAAAGCAAGCACCGCCCACTCTACGTAACGCGACAACTGGTTAACGTGGAAACTCCCGATTTCAAGACATCCACGGAGAGCCCCCAGGAGTCCACTTCCTGAAACTTCAGGGGCCAAGAAAACTGATTTAACCAGCAGGCAGAACTGGCAAAGCAGGCAACGCTGGACGGGACTGGGAAACCGTTTCCCAGTCCCTCAAAGCTGGCCCCTTAAAAAATGAGCACGCCCGGTAGGATTCGAACCTACAACCCTCGGTTCCGAAGACCGATGCGCTATCCAGTTGCGCCACGGGCGCTGCTTCCCCGAAAGTAGTGTCAACCTTTTCCACCACACGGGTTTAGACATTATCCGCAAGTCGGCCGCGGCAACAAGAGGCCACTTCGAATGTTAGCCCAGGCCTCTTGACCCAGGCTCATTGCGGATGATATAAGTGCTTATGGGAGTTGCTTTTACTTCATTTGACTCGTAAACACGTTTGCCACTAGAAGTATCGACGGATCCTTCTCATCTTGGTCCACGACACATGATGTCATCACCAATTACTTTGCGGGTACTCGATGGCGCTGACCGGGGACGTGTTTTTGACGCGTTAGAGGCACCGGTTACGATAGGTCGTGAAGAAGGCAATACGATTCAACTCAATGATGAGCGAATTAGCCGTTTCCATCTGAAGATCCAGGAAGACAACGAACGGCTAGTATTGACCGATTTAGAGAGTACCAACGGAACCAAGGTGAA
>CAZXJC010000727.1:0-4230 GCA_964640885.1 uncultured Pirellulaceae bacterium
CGCTTATTACAACGAAAATAGTGGTGTCGGTTTGATGATGAAGAAATATCTTACGGATCAGCCAGTTAAGGTTGCTGTGTTCGGACTGGGGATTGGAACACTGGCTGCCTATGGACGCAGCGGTGATCAGATCGATTTTTACGAAATCAATCCGGAGGTAGAACAATTAGCCAATGACTATTAAAGAATTTTGTCCAAGAGATCCGCAGATGTCCGGGTGATTCCCGGAGACGGGAGGCTGTCGCTTGAAAAATCACTGCAGCAAGGGGCCGCCCAGGATACGGACCTGCTCGTTGTAGATGCCTTTAGTGGCGACTCGGTCCCTGTTCATTTACTAACCGCGGAAGCGATACAAGTTTACCTGCGACATTTAAAACCAGATGGGATCGTGGCGATTCATGCCAGCACCCAGCATTTGCGATTAATCCCGGTAGTGGTCCGTCTCGCGGAACACCACAAAATACCATTTCGTATCTTCACCACGCGACCGGCACCAGAACGAGAAGTCGTTGAAGACCTGGCCACTTGGATCCTGTTGACCCATAACCAGCAGTTCCTGGACGATGATGAAGTGCAAGCAAAGCACCAGAGACCGATTGGAAAAGACGCCCAGAAGGCCTCCCTCTGGACGGACAAGTTCAGCGCCCTTTACGAGATCGTCCGCTAGTTTTGCTCTCGCCGCCGAGATATCTTCCGAGAGCGGCGGTCAGGAAAGTGTCGCGCAGGTCAAGGTGGTCCAGATAATGCACCAGGCGAGCGCCAGGCTGACCGCTATGGGGCGGTGACAGAGGCCTTTGGAGCCGAGACTATTACTAATCCTGGCCAAGCCTGTAGCCGTGCAGATTAGCAACGGTGGCAACAGTGGAACGGTGAACCGTTGTCCGGCGGCAATCGGTAAATACCAGGCAAACATGACCAGGAAACAGGCAGTCCAGGCCACTAACAGGAAGGCAGCTTGGCGTCCTTCGGCAACCATCCCGGCTAATGCCAGCAGTAAGATTGGCAGGCCGAAGAGAAGTCGACTGTCATCCAGCGGAGCTGGTCCGAAACTGCGGACGAAAATGTAGGACTCCCAACAAAGTCCTTGTGCTTCGCGTTGTAGCATGTCGGTGATGCTGTGCTCGGCAATATACTGTTGGGCCGCTTCTCCCACCGTCATCCGGCTGGAGACGTCTGTGAGGTCTTCGAACTGATCGAGAAAGAGGAAATAGCTGTTCGCGTTATAGATTGGATTGCCAAACATTCGAATGTTGCGAGTAAGCAATGGTGAAGCCACCATGAGCCAGGCCACCAGGATCAGGGCTAGTGGCTTCCAGGGGAAGGGGATGGCCAAGGACTGTTGTTGGCTCCGAGAATAGAAGTGGCAGGCGACAATCCACAGCAGCGTAATGAACAGGAACAGGGGGCCAGTGCCCTTGGTTAAGAATGCTAAACCGAGTAACACGCCGGTTGCCAGGTAGAGTTTAGTTGTTGTAGCAGCTGCCGGTGCTGCCCCGGGCTCTGTCTCTGGGATTTCTGATGTCTTGTTGGCCAGCAGTAACCACGTCAGGGAAACAAATAGTGTTAGGAGACCTTCGCAAGTGACCAGTGCGGAGGTAGCACAAAAGGCGGAGTTGGTTGCCAGCAGGACACTGACAATAGCAGCTACTGTCAGGTTCCACTGGCGAGCTGTCCAAAGGGTAACGAGTACCAGGGTCAGTGTGCCGATAGCGAGAGAAAGCAGCTTGCCTTGTGAGAAGGTTGGTCCCCAGGATAGTAGGGCAGTGAAGAAGGGATGCTGATTAGCTTCGCTGTAGGTTCCTTGAAACAACTGGCTTAGCAGTGTCGTGACCCCTCCTGATTCCTGGACTTCCTTGGCGTACCGCAAGAAGGCGGCTGGATCATTACTGGTGGCATCCGTATGGACTCTCCAGAATTGCATAACGATCAGTATGAAGCAGCACCAACTGACGATGATGACGAGCCAGGCGATAGGATGAGAGGGAGGTAGGGCGGTTCGTTGGAGACGTTGTTGGTTAGTCTCCAGGCGCCGTTCCCAGATTTGCCAGTAGCGCGCTGGCGAAATGGCCATGGCTGCAGTGACCAGTGCAGCCGCCATGGCAGTGGTCGCGACGAGTAGTGGAAACGGGGACTTAAGGAGGCCCTGGATCCCAAAGAACTCAATGGCCACAACGGTGCTGATACCGCAAAGTGCGGAGAACATTCCAACCAAAATTCTTAGCGGGGCACGTTTGATCATGTTTGATAATCTGCATGGCCACAGGCACTTGGGGCATAGCAAACCCTTTTGTCGCTGAGGAAATCTTGCCTTGAAACGACTGTTCGAGGCAAGAGCAATCCGGTTAGAATGAGTGCTCAATGGGGACGAGGACTGACTTCAGAGGCACTTCCCCAGGAAAAATTCGCACCACTTGTTTCACACGGAGATATCACGATGCACCGAATTACACTCTTGGGCCTGAAGAATATCCTGGCTGGATTGGTTTGCTTTCTTTCGTTGGGTTTCTTAACGTCGGTTTGCGTCGGCCAGGCGCCAGCGGGTTTCGATACGCTATTTGATGGCAAGAGCCTTGCTGGCTGGGTTGTTCCGGAAGGTGACAATGGTCACTGGCAGGTCATCGATGGTGTTATTGATTACGACGCAGCGAGTGAGGCCAAGGGGGACAAGAACCTTTGGTCGGAAAAAGAATATGGCGACTTTGTTCTCATGATCGACTGGCGATTGAAGAGAACCACGGGACATTACAATGTTCCGATCGTGCTGTCTAACGGCACTCATTTGCAGGATGCAGCCGGTAAGGATATCACCATACCGCTTCCTAATGCAGATTCCGGGATTTACTTGCGAGGTGTGGGCAAGAGCCAGGTTAACATCTGGTGCTGGCCCATCGGATCGGGAGAGGTTTACGGTTACCGAATGGATAAGAAAATGTCATCCGCAGTACGAGCAGGCGTGACTCCGCGAGTTAATGCGGATAAGCCAGTTGGCGAATGGAACACTTTTATTATCGTGATGGTGGGCGATCGTTTGACTGTTATCAACAATGGGCAAACAGTCCTGGAAAACGCCCAGCTGCCAGGCGTTCCTTCGCGGGGGCGGTTTTCTTTGCAGCACCACGGCGGCTTAAGGAATGGTAAGTACAGCCCGGCTTCCAGCCTCGTTCAGTTCCGTAATATTTACATCAAGGAACTTGATGCGAAGTAAGGTGTCCTGAGTCTGTTGAGGCAGGCAGGGCCATTAGCCAGGCCGCGTCGATGGATCGCTCAGCTGATCTTTCCACGATTGCAACAATTGCAGCGCTTCCAGCGGTGTCAATTCGTTGATTTCGGTGTCCCGAATCGTATCAAGCAGTGGATGTTCGACGGGATTGAAGAGAGTCAGTTGTAGTTCCTGGTTGGTGCTTGATTTGCTGGCCAACTGGATCTTCTCTGAATCAGATAACGAACGGGGTTCTGACTCCAATTGAGCCAGGATCTGCTGAGCGCGATGATTGACTTCTTGGGGAACGCCTGCCAGTCGGGCCACGTGGATGCCGTAACTCTTGTTGGCTGCGCCAGAGACAATCTTGTGAAGAAAGACGACGTTGTCATGCCATTCCTTGACATCAACATTTAGATTCTTGACTGAACTGAGAGTCCCTTCCAGTTCGGTTAACTCGTGATAATGCGTGGCGAAGAGCGTACGGCAGCCAATGTGGTTATGAATGTGTTCCATAATGGCCCACGCCAGCGAGACACCATCATAAGTGCTGGTGCCACGTCCAATTTCATCAAGGATGACCAGGCTATGGTGCGTTGCCGTGTTGAGGATCCGCGCTGTCTCGGTCATTTCAACCATGAACGTACTTTGGCCACGCGATAATTCATCACTGGCTCCGACGCGCGCGAAGATCCGGTCGGCAATCCCAATCGTTGCTTCACGAGCTGGTACAAAACTGCCGATTTGGGCCATCAAGGTGATTAGTGCCACCTGGCGAATGTAAGTACTTTTGCCAGCCATGTTCGGCCCCGTGATGAGCAAGACCAGTTCTTCTCCGGTACCAGCCTGGGTGTCGTTGGGTACGAAGGTACCGTCCGGTTCCGTAATATCGAGTACCGGGTGTCGTCCGTCACGAATATCGAGCATCGGTTCCAGGACCATCGCTGGTCGACAGTAACCCCGTTGTTGGGCTTAATCAGCCAGGGATGCGAGCTCGTCCAGTTGTCCCAATACGCGGGCCGTGTTCTGTA
>CAZXJC010000728.1:0-2790 GCA_964640885.1 uncultured Pirellulaceae bacterium
TGCATTTATAAATTGAATATTTTCTACTTTGTATTTCTGATAATATCTTTCTAGAAAATTTTCATAATTTTTAGATGTTCCAGATGTGATTCCATCAGTGTCAAGTTTATGAATTAAATTATATTCATAATCATTTTTAAGCACGTCATTGAAGTCGGAAGAGGAAGGCGAACCATTTAAGATATAGTAATTATAAAATATATCATCTTTTAATTCATTCGACGATAAAAAAGAAGAAATTAAGATTAATATATATACGTGTTTAGCTTTTAAAATCATAAACTATCTTTTACATGAATTTATTTATCAATAAATTAAACTATAATTATTATTATATAAAAGTCTTGAAAGAAAATATTTCGTGAAAATTTTTATACTTATGGGAGGAGCATCCTCTGAAAAAAATGTCTCTATTAAAACTGGAAGTGCGATAATAAAAGCATTGTCCTCTCAATATAATAATATTGTCCCCGTTACCATAGATAAAGATGCTGATTTGTCATTTTTAAATGAAGTAATAAAAGAAGACATGATATTTAATGCATTACATGGGGGGAGTGGGGAAAATGGAGATTTACAGTCAATTTTAGAAATTAATAATATTATATATACAGGATCAGATTCTAAGTCCTCAAAAATATGTATAAATAAGCATCTTTCAAAATTAGTTGCTAAGTCAGAAGGTGTTAGAACTCCAAAATGGATAATGTATAAGGAAAAGCAATTTAGTCGTAAAAAATTATTTAATAGTAGTGATAAGTTCCCATATCCATATATCATTAAACCAAATAATGAAGGATCTACAATGGGTCTTACAAAAGTAGAAGAGGATGATAACATTTCCTCTGCAATTGCACATGCATTAGAGTTTTCAAATGAAATAATTGTAGAAGAATATATTTCAGGGAGAGAGATTACCGTAGGTATATTAGGGAATAAGCCTTTGCCAATAGTTGAAATTTTCCCAGAAAAAGATTTTTTTGATTATGAATGCAAGTATTCAAAAGGGATGAGCAAATATGTTGTTCCTGCAAAAATCAGTGAGAAACTTACTTCAAAAATACAAAAGGACGCACTATTGATTCATGAGTCTATTGGTTGCAGGCATTATAGTCGAGTTGATTTTATATTAGATAACAATAATCAACATTATTTTCTAGAAATTAATTCTTTGCCCGGCATGACATCAACAAGCCTTTTACCTATGGCTGCAAAAGAAGCAGGGGTAGGATTTGATAAACTTATTGATTTAATATTAAACATGGCGTTGTTGGATAATGATTAGATTTTATAATACTATAGAAAGAGATAAAATAGATTTCAAGCCTCTTGAAGATGGGAAAATATCTCTATATACTTGTGGACCAACAGTATACGACTTTGCTCACATTGGAAATTTTAGAGCATATATTTTTGAAGATTTGTTAAGAAGGACTTTGGAATTTTGTGGTTATGAAGTTTTACATGTTATGAATTTAACAGATATTGATGATAAAACAATTAAAAAAGCAAACAAAGAATCTACTCCACTAGAAGAATTTACTAATAAATATATAAAATCTTTTCATGAAGATGTCCAAAAATTAAATATTCTTCCAGCGCATCATTATCCTCGAGCTACAGAGTTTATAGAAGGTATGATTTTCATGATTCAAGAATTAGAAAAAAAAGGGTATACATATAGAACGGAAGATGGATCAGTGTTTTTCAAGATATCTAAATATAAAGATTATGGCAAGCTTGCAAATATTCAGGTTGAAGATCTTCTTGTTGGAGAAAGAGTTGAAAATGATGAATATGATAAAGAAGAGATGAGGGATTTTGCATTATGGAAAGGCTACAAAGATGATGAGGGCGACATTTTCTGGAATTCTCCATGGGGGAAAGGCAGGCCTGGTTGGCATATTGAATGCTCAGTGATGGCTATTCATTATTTAGGCAATCATTTTGATATTCACTGTGGAGGAGTTGATAATATTTTTCCTCATCATGAAAATGAAATTGCTCAAAGCTGCTGCGCGACAGATGATAAATTTGTTAATTACTGGCTTCACAATGAACACTTATTAGTTGATAATAAAAAAATGAGTAAATCTTTAGGTAATTTTTATACAATTAGAGATTTAATTGAAAAAGGATTTACTCCTGAAGCAATTAGATATACTCTTCTGTCGACTCACTATAGACAAAAATTAAATTTTACATTAGATAAGTTAAAAAACTCGCAAAGATCAATAAATAAAATAAGAGAAGTTGAAAGAAGAGTTAATTTAATTGAAGACAGTCTGGAAGTAGGAGAAGATTTTAAAAATATTTCAGTAGAAATGATTGATGCATTTTCAAAACATCTTAAAAATGATTTAAATATATCTGGTGCCCTAGGTGAGATGTTTATATGGATTAATAAAATATTCAAAGAATTAGATAACAACAACGTTTCTGGTTCAGGTAAAACAAACATAATAAAGGCGTTGAATTCAGTAGATAAAGTTTTAGGAATTATCAAAGTAAGTAATATTATTATTGATAATAACGAACAAATTATAAATTTAATTAAAAAAAGAGAAGATGCAAGGGCTTCAAAAAACTGGGATTTAGCCGATCAAATAAGAGAAGAAATTGACCAGCTAGGATACACGGTAGAAGACACTCCTGAAGGCCCTATTCCAAAAAGAAAATAATTTTTTTTGAAATTAATATAAATAATACCTTAAATTACTAGGCTATAACTTAGGTGGATTGTGCGCATTATAGCAGTTTTGCCATTGTAGCTCAGTTGGCCAGAGCGGC
>CAZXJC010000729.1:0-7501 GCA_964640885.1 uncultured Pirellulaceae bacterium
GTAAACTGACGTGCCGCAATCTATGGATAAGAGGAAATTTCCAAAGGCCGGTTTGAATGGCCACCTTGGCACCACCTGCACCACTTCGCACCAGGGCGTCGTCCATGCTACAAGTTACGTAGCAGGTACAAAGTATCAGCACGTAGGCGATCAGTAAGCCAATGAAACTACCTGCAACAATTAACGGCAGGCTCAAATAGTCCAACATTCCAGGAATCCCTCTGCCTTGAAGTAGCGGCGACTATTAGTCTAGCAAGGTCCCAAAAAGAATCGAGACGTACCAGCTCTCCTCTTCGTTACGGGAAGAATTGCTAACATGACAGTTTTTCAACCATCCCGTATATAGCAGACGGGTTGTGAAGTGTCTTATTCGATTATCTCGACGATCACCTCGTTGCTGACCAGCGAGATTGGGGTGCTGTGTTTGACTTGACGCATAGCAGCCGAATCGTGCTTGCCCAAGGGAACCCCTTGCCACTTCATATTCGGGACATTCGAGTAGTGGAAGATCGCACGGTATTTGCCTGGCGACATCCCGTAAGGCAAACGAACCCATTGACTGATGTCCTGGTTCTCGCCGGGCTTGATAGTAAAAACCTCTCTTGGGTCTAGCCGGTTGATATTGCCACAGCGGCCACGGCTGAAACCAAGTGGAGTCGCAGCTTTTGAATCTGCCAGATCAAGCCTTGTCAATGACCACTCGATAACAGGAGTTCGCCAGCCAACCTCGCTGCCATCACCTGGTAAGACGAGCGTGACCGGTACGGCCCCCACGTTGTTGATACGGACCTTGAGCTGCTCATGGGAATTTTGCTTGATCTGGGCCGGCACCTCGATTTGCAACTCACACTCGGGCGTGGGCATTGCCACCGGGGGACTGGCCTGGTTGCTGCCGCAACCGGTCATTGCAGACGTCGATAGGATTGCCAACGTGGTGGCGAGGATACGAAGTAACATGACACGACTCCTTCATTTAGGCACAGCAAACAGTAGCTGAACGCGGGGTTCTTTTTTGTTTGACGTTTCGCTTTGTTGTTTAGTTCCCTGGCAGGCAGTTGAATTTTTGCTGGTTTTTTCTGCGCTATTACCATTGTTTGCGGAGTCGGTTAGAATGATCAGCCAGCGGACTGCTCAAACACTACAGAAAGCCCTGAAAGGGAGGACGAAGACTAGCTCGACTAAGGCCCCTGCCCGACGCGATCATGGTTGGTATCGTGGCGATGGTGCGGGCGAGTTCTGGCGAGCCTCCCACCTCACCTACCTTCGCGGTTGCGAAAAGGAAATTTTTTACGATGACTCACATTACACGGCGTGTTTTTGTTCATTCCTCGCTAGCTGCGGGAGCCACCCTATCTCTGTCGCGCAGTTCCCATGCTGCCCCAAATGACACGATTGGCGTGGCTGTCATTGGCGCTGGAGGCCGCGGCGGCACCCACATTGGTGAATGGCTTGGCGATACTCGAACGGAGATCCGCTATATCGTAGACGTCGACGCCAAGAAAGGCGCCGACCGCTGCAGTTATATCGAGAGGAAGCAGGGCAGACGGCCGGAGTTGGTCGCCGACATGCGCCAGATTCTTGACTCGAAGTCGATCGACGTGATCAGCACGGCGACGCCCAATCATTGGCATGCGCTGTGTGGTGTCTGGGCGATGCAAGCTGGCAAGGATGCTTACATCGAGAAGCCGATCTGCCACAACGTAGCGGAAGGTTCGGCGCTGGTTGCAGCGGCAAAAAAGTACGGCCGTATGTGTCAGGTCGGCACACAGTGTCGATCCAACCCCGCCATTCAGCAAGCCGTTAAGTTCATCGCAGCGGGCGGTATTGGCGAAGTGAAATTGGCCCGCGGCCTTTGCTACAAGCGCCGCAAATCAATCGGACCGTTGGGTGACTACTCTGTGCCTGGGAACGTCAATTTTGACCTCTGGAGCGGGCCTGCACAGTTCACCGATCCTCGCGTCACGCGCCAGCGATTTCACTACGACTGGCATTGGCAGCGGCTGTATGGCAACGGCGATTTAGGCAACCAGGGGCCTCATCAGACGGACATTGCCCGCTGGGGATTGGGAATCGACGAACACCCGAGCTCGATCATCAGTTACGGCGGTCGACTTGGCTATCAAGCCGAGCGTAAAGACAACGACTATGTGGACGCCGGCGACACCGCCAACACGGAAGTCTCGATCTACGATTATGGAGACAAGTGCATCGTGTTTGAGACGCGTGGCTTGGATGTCACCAAGTCGGACGACAAAGAGCTGAACCGATTGTTTGGCAAAGACAGCGGGAACAAGATCGGTGTCGTCTTTTATGGCAGCGAGGGCTACTTGGCTCAGACCAGCTACACTCACTGTACGGCGTTCGACAAGGACTTCAACGTCATCAAGGAATTTAATGGCGGTGGCAATCACTTCCGCAACTTCATCGATGCCTGCATCAGTCGCGACGCGGACCAACTGAACGCCGACGCTTGGGAAGGTCACTTGTCGGCGGCTGTCAGCCATCTAGGCAACATCTCTTACTACCTTGGCGAAGACAACCGGGTGTCGATTGAGCAGTTAGGCGAAGCGTTGGGCAAGGTGAAGAGCCTGGACGACAATGGCGCCACGTTGGAGCGAACCGTACAGCATCTCAAACGCAACGGGGTCGACTTGGCGAAGTACTCGCTGTCGCTGGGGCCGCAGCTTAAGTTTGACCCCAAGAAAGAGACGTTTGCCAACTCGGCTGATGCCAATGCCTTGCTGACTCGGGAGTACCGCGACGGGTTTATCTGTCCGGGCGCCGACGCGGTTTGAGGCAGCTTGCTTACCTGATTGCAATCGCCGGTGCTGGCAGCAGAAATATCCAGACGTGTTTCTTTTCCTGCTTACCCGCACCACCTTATCGCATGTTGTCCAGTGTGTACCAGCGGCCATTAATCAACACGCAATCGTCAAGTTCGAATTCATAGGTTTGACCACCAGCAGAGAACGTAACCTCGATCTCCGCCTTCGAGATTCCATGTCGGTCTGCGGTTTCGTATTCAGCGCGTAAGAACTTGGCTTCCTTCCAGTCACAGCCTTTCTCCGCTTGCTCATTCCTGACCTTGGCAAAGGATTCCAGTACCTGTTTTCTCATCTCGTCAAAGTCTTTCTCGATTTACTCGACGAATCCGTCCCGCTTATCTGCAGAAATTGTTTTCAGGCCGAAGGCCAGCAGTTCTTCCTTGGTAGGAAAAACGAATTTAATGAAGCCGTCCGCGTCGTTTTCAATCAACATGCTAACGACCGACTGACTGAATTCTTCAGGTGTGGAGGCAGTCAGTTCAGCCTTCTTCGTGTTCTCAGTATCATTGGAAGAGTTGCCCCCACAGCCAGCCAGGTTGAGCATGACCAGGGAACTGAAAGCGAGGACTGCGAGTGACGGAGATAACTTTTGCAACATGGTTGATGTCCTGTCGGAATTAGTGGTTGTCGATTGAGAGTAAATGGTCAGCCGTGTCACTGAGTGACGCGGATCGAGTCGATAGCGACCGTGGTCTCCTGCTGACTGGCGAAATCGATCTTCAAGTTGTTGATCGTGCCAGTCCAGGTAGTCTTCTTGAGTGGCACACGGCAGTCGGTATAGTCCTTGCCGGCAGCGACATTGGTATTCCCCACGTTCTTGCCGTTGGCTGAAACGTTGACCTCGGTATCACTGCTGCTACGTATCCGCAGCACTAGTGAGCCCTGGTTCTTGCCGGTATCCAGTTTGAGGCCCTTGCGAACCAGCGCGGCCTTGCCGCTCAAGAGGTCAAAATCCAGGTACCCCTGGTAGCCGGCAATGTTGGTAATCTTTCCCTCTCCTTGCCAGCCCTCGGTCTGCCAGCCGCCACAGTCGAAGGTAAAGAGGAGCTTGCCATCTACTGGATCACGCTGGTTGACACGCTCCCAGGTGTCCGACAGCCCGTCGCCATCGTTGTCCTGTCTGATGCGCTCATACTGGTAGTTGACGCCCGTTCCCCATTTTTTTTCTTCGCCGTTCATGGCCAGTTCTGCGTCCGGTTCATCCACGGCTCCCAGGTCACCTTTTGCCAGCCAATCTTTGAGGATGGCTCGATGTTCCTTCAGGACGGCTGCGAACTTGGGATCCTTGGCCAGGTTGTTGACTTGGGCCGGGTCTTTTACGACGTCGTACAGTTCCTCGGCCGGTCGTTCCCCGAAATAGATTTCTGCCAGCTTGGGAGCGAGTGTGCCAGCGGCGTAGGCTTTTCTGAGTGAGCTCAGGAAGGGGCGGCTGTCCCGGTACTGTGGTTGCAGGAAGACGCGATCCAGAAAGTAGTTGAGGGTGTAACGAAAGCGATCGGTACGAATCGTGCGGACTCGGTCGATCGTGTGATCGAGGCGGTCCTTGGCACCGGCCACGAACGAACGCGGTTGGAAATTGTCGGCAAAAAGGTCCTGGCCCTCACACCATTTCGGTTTTTCAATGCCGGCCCAGGCCAGTGATGTGGCAGTTAGGTCCAGCGTGTTGATGAGGTCATTGCGAACAGTTCCCGGGTTGGATACCCACTTGCTGGGACCCAGCACGATGAAGGGAACATGTAATCCACCCTCGGTTGGCATCTGTTTGTGACGGACCAGGTTGTTAGCACCGTGGTCAGAGAAATAGACGACGATGGTCGATTCCGACAGGCCATCGGCCTTCAGCCGATCCAGGATACCGCCGATGACCTTGTCGTCACAACGAATGGTATCGTGGTGCTGGGCAACCACTTCGCGGTAGAGCTGATTTTGTGGATAGTCGGCCGGGACGGTGACCGTGGCCGGATCGGTTTTCCGTGTCGGTGGTGTGCGGACGGTATTGGTTTTGCCACCCTTGAGTTGAATCTGTCCAAAGAAGTTCTGTCCCTGGGATCGTTCTCGCCAGGGCGTCTTGTTGTTCTTCTGGGGAATTTTGGAATAGATTCCGTCTCCCGCTTCGGCAAAGTTGTAGTCTGTTTTGCCAACATTGAATGTAAAGTAGCCCGCATCTCGCATCAGTTCGGTAATGGTTTTCATCCCCTTGGGCAGGTACGTTTTCTTTTTTCCGCGACGTGAGCGATGTTCGTGGGCACCGAAGCGGATGGCGTTAGCGCCCAGCATCATCGACGAACGACAGGAGGAGCAGACGGGGAAGGGGACAAAGGCCCGTGAGAAACGAATGCCACTAGCGGCCATCTGGTCAATGCGGGGAGTCTCATCCTGATTCACCTTGCTGCCATAACAACCTATCCAGGGAGAAGTGTCTTCCTGGAAGATCCAGAGGATGTTGGGCCGGTCGGCGGCCTGGGCTAAGCTGGTCATCAGCAGGCTGCGGCCAACGATTGATACGAGAGAGAGTTTTGACATCATGTTAATGTTTTCCGTAAGGTGTTTGTGGTTTTGCCTATTTTAGAGGGGCTGCAAGTTGCCTTCCAGTAGCGATAGCGGGGCGGCTGTTGTTTATAGCGACTTTAGGAACTTGATCAGCGCTGAGCGATCGGCTGCCGGCATGTTCCGAAAAACCTGCTGAGCAGCGTTTGCTTCACCCCCATGCCAGAGAATGGCTTCCGCAAGATTGCGGGCGCGGCCGTCGTGCAGGTAAGCTTCCCCGCCGCTGACTCCGCTGGTGAGACCAATGTTCCAGAGCGGGGCAGTGCGCCATTCGCTACCAGCAGCTGCCTGTTCCCCCAGGTTGTCAGCGAGTCCCGGGCCCATGTCATGGAGCAGCAGGTCGGTATAAGGATGAATCACCTGGTTGCGAAGCTCGGCCAGCGGATGATAGGGGCTGGTTGTGAACTCGGCGGTATGGCAGTTTACACAACCAGCTTTTGCGAACAGTTTCTCACCGGTTAACGCCTCCTCATCCTGCAGGTCACGGCGAGCACTAACACCGAGCGTGGCAATGTAGCGTGTCAGTTGTGCCAGTTCCTGGTCTCGCAGTTCTGGCTTTTCACTGTTCGTTTCTCCATCGAGCTTGGAGAACACGGTCGTGGTCACTCCCATGTCATGGTTCAAGGCACTGGCGATTTGCAGACGGAGACTGTGCTGGCCAGCCTTGTAACCGAAACGACCCAGTCGCCGTTCTCCCGTCTCAGGATCAGTTACGACCTGGATGCGCCCGGAGATGCCATCCTGGTTCGTATCTCCTGGATCGGCGCTGGCCATCACGGTTTTTTCAGCGATCGCCTCCAGCAGCCCCATTCCGACCAGTTGCGGCGAGAGACGCACGGAATAATGCTTGGGGGTGACGCCGATGAAGGCGTAGCGTGGTTTACGCAGCGTGTAGGGTGTGCCATCGGCGTACATGCCGGGTACTGAGATGTAATCTTGAATCTGCATTGCGGTTTCCGGATCCCCATCGGTGGATGCCGATTGCAGGGAACTGCCGAGTACAGGATGTGGTGTGCCGATTGAATCGGCTCCCATCTTGACGACACTTCGCCGCATCGGTTTGTTGATCTTCGGGGGCAAGGCGCGACCATTGTTGGTATGGCAGGCGATGCAGCTGCGCGCTACGTAACCGGGACCGACCTTGCCGGCTTGTTCCGGGTAGCCAGGATTAGGTTGTTCAGAATGGGATCCGTTCTTGAAATTCGTATGGTGCAAACGTCGCCCGAGCATAAAGGCCTGGCCACTGGTCGGGGCAATGTTTGTCGCCATCTGCATGAACCGGTGTTGTGGTTCGTTCGAATACTGGTAGGGGAGTGTCATCTGGCCACCGAGCCAAGCCTTACTGGGAAGAGGGGCCGAAGCCAGTTTTTCTCCTTGCCCATACCAGGGGACAATTCCCTGGCCGACCACGTAGAGCATCGTGGTACCGTAATAGTTCTTGCGGCCGTGCTGCGGGGCAACGAGGAACGGACTGAACTCGAACTCCATTCGGTCACCCACTTTAAGGGGTCGCCGCTCAATGTTGTTGTAGGTAATAGTCGTTGAGTAGCGATTAGGTCCGATTGACTTGGTGGCCACGTTATGGTGGTACTCAGCGACTGTATTGATACCTCGGAAAAAGCAGCGAAAGTCTGGATTATTCAGCGGCGCCAACGACGTGATGGTTACCGTGATATCCTTGCCCCCCTTGGCAACGCGATCCACCAGTTCGATGGCGACGGTTCGCTCTTCCCAGTACCAGCTGAGGTAGTGATCGTATGCTCCTTTTTCCCGAGCATGCCGATCTCTCACGCGGTCGGCGAGTCGGGTGATCAGAGCCTGTGAAGTCTGCTCGCTAGTGGCTGGTTCCAACTCTGTGCGGGCATCGAACAAGGGGACGATCTTTTGAGTCGGCGTTGGCTCGACAGCGTTGAGGGTAACACTGGTCAGCAGGCCTGGCCCGGTAACTCCGACCCCGAACAGGTAAACAAGTAGCACAATTTTCAGCCAGGGGAGTGAGATGATCTCCTGTATGTCCTGTTGGGGGCTGTCCTTAGTCATAATTTAAGAACTTCAAACTGGTTGTCGAGCCGACCGTCACTGAAACAAACAATGTCTGCCTGGAAGCATTCTACTACCGGCAACGCCGA
>CAZXJC010000730.1:0-6482 GCA_964640885.1 uncultured Pirellulaceae bacterium
CAATGATATCCAGATACTGCTGAGGATTGACCCGACGCAGATAGTCCAGCAGGCGTCGACGACGACTGACTAGCGCCAACAAACCACGTCGGCTCGCATAGTCCTTCTTGTGAGTTCGCATGTGTTCGGTAAGTCCATTGATCCGCGTGGTCAGAATTGCTATCTGAACCTCCGGTGTTCCCGTGTCCCCATCGGACCGCTTGAACTCCTGAATTACTTCCTGCCTGCGATCTTTCGTAATCGTCATTCTCTACTGTTTCTTTCTTCTCGTCAGCCGGTCAATGCGTCGACAACCCTCTTGTTCGGTGCGTCGCTACTCCTGCTTCAAGATCTTCCTTACTGCCCTTTCCTATTCTGTGTCTCAGAACAGC
Source organism: uncultured Pirellulaceae bacterium (assembly GCA_964640885.1). Taxonomy (GTDB): domain Bacteria; phylum Planctomycetota; class Planctomycetia; order Pirellulales; family Pirellulaceae; genus JAZADA01. Next base: position 372 of record CAZXJC010000730.1, read on the forward strand.
TTAACTATAAAAATTCTTTCCAATACTGATGCCGTTTAATGTAGCATTACCAGGGGTTTTTGCAACCGTGGATAAGCCCGGCGAACACCTTATCGCCCCCCCTGAAGACTCAATAACAGGGCCATGGTCGCCCAACTACTCCCGGCAATCGAAATAAACTGCGATTTTCCATGTGGGAAACCGCTTTCAAAGTAGGTTTGGATCGGTTTTGACCGGGTACTGACCTGCCAGGAACCATCTTCGCACTGATGCTTTAACAGGTACTGAATTCCCTGCTGAAAAGCCTTGTCTCGGTTCCTGAGGGCTCCCACCGCGTGCAGGCAACACAAGACCTGTCCTGTAGCGTAAGCGTCACTAGCCAACGTCGGAAGCTGTGCCCAACCACCATCTCCTCGCTGCAATTTGAGCAAGCCACTGACTTGTTTCTTAGCGAGTTGCTGGTCTTCGGAGGCCGGCCAGTCCTGGTACGGGTGACGCGCTAGTGGCGTGGCCAGGCGCTGGCTGGGTCCAGCCTGTCCCCAAGCCAATCCGAACAACTGAAAAACTCGATCTTCTGTCGTTTTCGGTTCAGTCTCACGCAACCATTTTCGCGCACGGATCAGTAGCTGCTGGCGATCTTCCGGGCTCGACGTCCGATCCGCCCAATGGATGCCTGCCAGGCTCACCGCCGTGGCAGTAAAATCACTGTCCTCCAGGGGTGGCCGATGGGTCCCGATGCGCCAGTGCCCCTTACCATTCTGTTTCTTACGCAAATACTCCACCATCGCATCCCGCAGGGAATCCGCGGGTGAATTTGCCGCGGCCAGTGTCAGCAGTGCATACCCAGCAGAGTAGGAACCACCGGGAATGCCACCCCCCTTCCCTATTTTCTCCTCCCGTTGCTGGTAATAGTCACGGGTAAACTGAGCCTGCTTGCCGATCGTAGCGACCGCCACCTCGATACCCTGTTGCTGAGCCAGGCGTAGCGTCATCACCGGTAACGCCTGGTGATGACAGGAAAAACACTCTTGCTCCTCGGTGTAAACACGGGCACTGCTACTCAACAACTGCAGGCTCTTACGGATACTCGGCTCGACTTTTCCCTGGCCAGCATTCTGACCTTGTCCCGAGACACTTGACGCACTCACTAACCAGATCAGGATTATCAATCGCCAGGTTTGATTCATCAGGGGGTCTACCTCCAATCTGTTTGTTCTCGTCACCTGGGTTATTGGATTATGGTAGGATGTTCTGGTCAAGTCTTTTCGGCAGGAATGTTGTTTCTTTCGACAACAATCGAGCAAAGGAAAAGAGGATTAACTAATGAACTTCAAAGCACAAGGGAAGCAGCCGAAGGGTCTATCCGGGGGCTGGCGCAACAAGCTACGTTTACTTCCTCTCACACTTCTCACTTTTTGTGTTGCCGGTGGAATCATGACTGAACCATTTGAAAACGTTGATCTTGCCAAACTCGCCGCGGCCCAAGGATTCGACCGGCCCTCGGGTCCAGCCCACCAGGGACGATCGGTAGTCGTCGCCAAGCATGGCATTGTGGCTGCCAGGCACCCGCTGGCAGCGCAAGCTGGCCTTGATATCTTGCGCGCCGGTGGAACTGCTGCCGATGCGGCGATCACCGTCAATGCCATGCTCGGTCTAGTTGAGCCGATGAGCTGCGGGATCGGCGGCGACCTGTTTGCGATCTATTGGGACAACAAGGAGAAGAAACTCTACGGGCTCAACGCCAGTGGACGCAGTCCTTACGAGATCTCGCGAGAGCTCTTTGAAGAACGGGGGCTCAAGCAAATCCCGATCAACGGTCCATTATCATGGTCGGTGCCCGGATGCGTTAGTGGCTGGGAAGCTCTCGCCAAGCGATTCGGTAAAAAATCGCTATCCGATCTGCTGGCACCGGTAATCAGTACCGCCGAAGAAGGCTTTCCCGTCAGCGAAATCATCGCCGGATCGTGGCGAGGAGCAGAGGGATCCCTGAGGCAGCACGCAGGCTCGGCAGCAACTTATCTGGTCGACGGCAACCGAGCCCCCCGCTTTGGTGAACTCTTCCGCAATCCCCAGTTAGCACACAGTTATCAGTTGATTAGCAAACAGGGAGCCGACGCTTTTTATCGTGGAGAAATCGCCCAGGAACTGGTGCGTTTCAGCGAGCAGGAAGGTGGCCTGTTTACGGACAAAGACTTTCACGACCATACGGTTCAATGGGTACAACCCGTCTCCACAACTTACCGTGGTTACCATGTCTGGGAACTGCCGCCCAATGGACAGGGTATCGCTGCCCTCGAGATTCTCAACTTGCTGGAACCTTACGACATTCGAAAAATGGGACCCGGCAGTCCCGAGTACCTACACTTGTTCGTGGAAGCCAAGAAACTGGCTTTTGCAGATCGAGCGACGTATTACGCGGATCCCGACTTTAACCGCCTGCCCACCAAGCAGCTGATCTCAAAGGAATATGCCCGGCAACAGGGTAAGCGGATTGATATGGAGAAGGCAGCAGCCAACGTCCAGGCCGGTGACCCGAAACTTCAGCAGGGAGACACCGTCTATCTTACTGTGGTCGATAAAGATCGAAACTGCTGTTCACTGATTCAAAGTAACTACTTTGGATTCGGCTCACAGTTAACGCCCAAAAAATTGGGATTCGCTATTCAAAACCGCGGCGCCCTGTTCGCCCTGGATGAAGACCACTTAAACAGCCTGGAACCGCATAAGCGTCCTTTCCATACAATCATCCCTGCCATGGTTACCAAGGATGATGAACCGTGGTTTTGCTTCGGCGTCATGGGAGGCGACATGCAACCGCAGGGCCATGTCCAAGTCCTGGTAAACATGATTGATTTTCAAATGAATATCCAGGCTGCCGGAGATGCCTCCCGTGTCCGGCACCTGGGAAGTTCAACACCCACTGGCCAGGCAGCCAATGGCGTTGGTACCGTGCTGGTGGAATCAGGCATCTCAGCGGCGACCGTAAAATCACTACAGCAACTCGGGCACCAGGTACAACGGGCCAAGGGTAGCTTTGGTGGTTATCAGGGAATTCTCGTCGACCACAAAGAGGGCGTACTTCATGGTGCTACCGAATCTCGCAAAGACGGCGCGGCTGTCGGTTACTAGGAGCAGATCCATTCCCCATTCCAAGCTGATCAACAACCATCGAGGTTTGTCATGAAAGAACAACTACGCAGGGACTTCTTGAAACTCCTGGGCACTTCTTCCGCGATGTCATTGGGAAGTATTCTCCCAAAGCCACGGACAGTTCAAGCCCGACAGGCGGCGACAAGAATCAAGTGCGGCCAGATTGGAACACGACACGCACATGCGAGTGGCAAAATGGCCACGATGCGCAAGTTTTCAAAGGATTACCAGGTCGTGGGGGTCGTAGAACCTGACGCTGAACGCCGCAAAGCGCTGGAGAAAAGCGCTACTTACCAGGGTGTAACTTGGATGAGTGAAGACGAACTCTTGAATAGTCCGGGGCTACAAATGGTAGCGGTGGAAACCGAAGTTCGAAAACTGCTGCCCACCGCAAAACGTTGTATCGATGCTGGCGTGCACATTCACCTGGACAAACCCGCCGGCGAATCGTTACCCGAGTTCCAAAAATTACTCCGGGCAGCTACCAAGAAGAAGCGTGTCGTCCAGATGGGATACATGTTCCGTTACAATCCAGCATTTCAATTTCTCTTCCGAGCCGTCGAACAGGGATGGTTAGGTGATATCTTCGAAACACATGCCGTCATCAGTAAAACCGTAGGAACATCTACCAGGCGCCAACTGGCCGATTATCCCGGTGGATCCATGTTTGAATTGGGCTGCCACTTGATCGATGCGGTCGTAGCTACTCTCGGCAAACCAGATAAAGTTACTCCGTACATTCGCCGAACTCGTCCAAACGAAGATTCCCTGGCCGATAACCAGCTAGCTGTTTTCGAGTATCCCCGTGCGACAGCCACGGTGCGCAGCGCATTGGTCGAAGTGGACGGCGGCAGAAGAAGACAAATGGTTGTTTGTGGCAATCAGGGTACGATCGCAATCCGTCCGTTGGAACCACCCCAACTGTCACTGACTCTTGCCAAGCCACAAGGGAAATTTGCAGCTGGCACCCAGACCGTTTCTCTGCCCAAACCGGCAGGCCGTTACGACGGTGATTTCATAGATCTGGCCCAGATCATTCGTGGCCAGAAGAGTCCCGATTATTCGGTACAACATGATTTAGCGGTCCAAGAGGCCGTTCTACGTGCTAGTGGCCTATCGACGCAATAAAAACAGTTGTTCACGGACTTTTCTGCCTCTTGCCAGATAAATGAAACTGTCTGCTTTGTGCGATATTTGTTTGACAAGGATCTCGTCGGTCGGGATGATGGAAACCACAGGGGTTTTGCTTACATATCAGTAAACTGGTACCTACCGGGTAGTAAGAGCTGCGCAACCGCCAGGGGTGCGCTCCAAAACTCAATTCTGCGCGTGGCTCATCTGCCACGACAGCGAGTCTTTGGAACAACACCCTGTGATGGTTTGTCGCGCAGGATCACTGCCGATTCCCGGGAAAACCAGCTGGGCGTGGGCAACAATTGATGGTTCTGGAGCAGCTGTGAGAGACGAGTCCGAACTAGTTCGGGAGGCGCAACGGGGCAACTCACAATCCTTTGGTGAGTTGGTGCGTGTGCATCAGGATCGTCTTTACAACAGCATGGTCCATGTCTTGGGATGCCCCGAAGATGCCTACGATATCGTCCAGGACACCTTTGTGCAGGCCCTGCTAAAGATCACTACCTTTAACGGGCAAAGCAAATTTTACACGTGGATTTACCGTATTGCTTTCAATCGGGCCATGACTAAACAGCGTCGCCAGCGGCCGGCGGTCTCCGTGGAACAATCCCGTGAAGCAAGTAGTTGGGATCTGCCCGATCCAGCTGATTCACCTGACAAGGAACTTCTTCGGCAGGAACGGGTTGTCCTGGTGCGCCGAGCACTAAGTGAATTAAGTGAAGAACACCGAGCCGTCATGGTATTGCGCGAAGTCAACAACTACGATTACGAGACGATTGCTGCCATCCTGGAAATCTCGGTCGGTACCGTCCGCAGTCGGCTCCATCGGGCGCGGGCTCAGATGCGTCAGACCTTTGAGCGACTGCAAGCAGCTGCCACCGTTGATACGCAGGTGGAGTAACTCAAGGACCGCTACCATTCGACTGGGAACACCAGGGAATCACCGTTGTACCGGTGGTATCAATACTAATCGCAACCGCTCCGTGTTCTGTCGTGGACCATACTTCCACCGCCGCTGCGCGATACTCGCTAACCACCTGTCGATAGCCTGGTTTCTTCCCGCTGCTAATAATAACCCGCTGCGGACGACTCCAATCTGCCATGCGTTTAGGATCACTATGCAGGCTGCCATGGTGAGGTGCCATCACAATCGAACAGGCGATCGGTTTGGCAGCAAGCAAATCTTCCAACCCAACACCCTCTAAATCTCCCGGCAACAGGATTCGTTCTGCCCGATACTCCACCACCAGCACCAGGCTGTTTGCATTATCCGTTCCAACAACACCACCTGCCGGTGGATGAACAACTTGGACGTGAACACCACTAGCAAGCTGCCATGAATCTCCCGATTGCAAAGGGACCATGACACACTGTTTCAAAGAGACGGCACGATGAAGCTCCGGGCAGTCCGCGGCCAGACGCTTCATCATTCGGGTCGGCAAACCAACTGACCGAACACTGAAACGATCCAGCAAGTAAGGTACGGCATTGTAATGATCAGCGTCGGCGTGCGAAATCAGTAACCGATCAAGCCGCTTAATCCCGCGAGACCACAGCACTGCTGAAATACGACGTCCAGCGATCTCTGGCTCCCCCATGGCGCCTGCGTCATACAGCCAGTTTTTGCCATTGGGCATCTCGAGCAAGACACTGGTACCGTGTCCCACGGAGATAAACGTACACCGCAGTCCGCGTTCACGATAAAACGAAGGACCATACATTAGTGGCAAAACGACGCCACCTAGAACTAACCAGAGTGTCACGAGCAGGCAGCTGTATCGACAAAAGCGTCTCCGCAGACAATAAAACCCGAGAACAGCAACTGCATACAAGAACACTAACCAGCCC